>JAAUUD010000101.1 GCA_012031655.1 Anaerolineae bacterium
GTCTTCAGTCTGCTCGTAGTCCATGGTGCAGATTTCACCTGCGCGGATGGCCGAAGGGCCGTAAAGACGCGGCGCTGCATGTCACAGTGCATGTTGGGTCGCAGGCGTGCAACACCTTGCCCATAAAGAAAGGATCGTGGAGGTACAGACCAGGCGTAACCTGGAGCGAAAAGAGCGTGATTTCGCTGCTAAAGAAGCCAGTGAAGCCAAAAACGACATCGCCAGGTTCAAAATTGACCAGAGCAACCACGCCCTGGCCTTCGCTGTCCCCAATTTGTCGGATCGCAAAGCGTTCCTGTGTGGGTTCGTTGGGGAAGGGCGGCACGAAATCGGGGTAGAAACGGCTCTTTTTCACCTTCGTTACTTTCTCAGGAACACCTGAAACTCAATGTTGGCCGGGGCATAGACTTCGCGCACGTAGGCCATCACGGCCTCAGCTTCGAAATCCTTACAGCTAAAAACATCCAGGTACAGATCACGCGCCTGATCGTTGGTGTGGGTTACCAGGGCGCTGGTCTGGATCAACTGCACGCCCGAGATCCCCTCCTCAATCCCTTCACCAAAGCGCTCGACCAGCGGCTCGCCAAAGCGAACCATGTCGATGCGGTCGGCCAGGGTCTTCAGGAAGTCTACCATCGTTTCTTTGCTCAGCAGGGCGTCATTGCAGCCCATGCCAGTCAAAATCAGGTGCTTTCCGTAGTAGCGCACGCCGTCAACCTGGATGCGCTTGTAGCTGTCTGTGCCAGGGGGTGCCACAGTATCTTGAATCATACCAACCATCCTCTCCCTAAAAGCGATAGATAGGACGAAGAGCAGTGCGCTTGTGCGCCTGCCATGCCAATCTTCCGTTGTGTTTGGCCCTGCACGCAGGGTTCAACCAAATTGGGACTACCGTCTCCACACTTACCCACGACGAGCGCCGTGTTAGCAGCGGAGGGAAGGCTTCCAGGGGGGCCGGAAGTGTGCTTCCCTCCAAACCTTCAACCGTGCGAAGGGAGGGAGTATGCGGATTGAATCAAGTTATACAGGAATACTTTTCCAAAATCAAGCAGCTATGCACTGAATTTGATGCTGCGTTTTTCCGAGCGATTTTCATGTTAAACCAGTCCCATACCCCAACGGGAATGGGCTGGGGGTGCCCCCTCTGCACCACCCAGCCGAAGCAGGGGTTGCAGACCAGGCTCCACGCCCCCAGCAATATGCATTCTTCCGTCCAGATACCAGGCCCTCACCAGCGCACAATTACCCCCTGATAGCGGTCTTTGGAGTCGCGCAAGCCCTGGTAGGTCTCCAGCAGTTCAGCAGGTTGAATCCGATGCGTGATTAGCGGGTTCAGGTGCAGCATCCCGTTCTGGAAGAGCCAGATGAGGCGGGCCAGGTTGCTCTGAATGGAATGCTTGACCCCCACCACCGGGTAAGGTGGCAACCGCCACTCCAGCGCCCCGCGCACCGTCAGCCAGCGCAGGTGAACTTCGCGTAGGGCAGGGGTGAAATCAGCAACATGCGGCGCACGCGGCGACCCAGTAAAACCACCTGGCCAAAATCTGCACAGGCAGCGGCACAATTCGGCATCACAGCGCTGTGCCCGACGGCCTCCACTGTGATTTGCGCGCCTTTGCCATCCGTCAGGGCGTGGATAGCAGCGACTTGCTCTTCGGGGGGCACATCCAGCACTGTTTCGATGCCGCACTGACGCGCAATTTCGCACCGCTGGGGGATGGTATCCAGCCCGATAACATGTGCCCCAGCCGCCTTATACAGCTGAGCAGCCAGGTTCCCAACCATCCCCAGGCCAAAAACCGCGACCGTGTCGCCGGGGTCAACTTCGCTGACCTGCGGACCAGTGAGCGCCACCAGCGCCATCCGCAGCATTACGCCTGGGTCTGCCGGAAAGTCCTCTGGGATGGGAAAGAGCTTGGTCATGGGCTTGAGTGAGGTCGTATTGATGATCTGGTGCGAGGCATGCTTGCCAAAGCAGAACACGCGGGTTCCGGCGCTGAGGTGCTGCACCCCTTCGCCCGTGGCAACTACGCGCCCCACCAGGCCATAGCCAGGCCGAAAGGGATAGGCATTCCACTTGCCCGGCTGGCGCACGCCCGGCGTGGCGGCGGTAAACACGCTGAGTTCCGTGCCAGGGCTAATCACCGTGGTTTCGGCTTCCACCAGCACGCGCCCCGGGATCAGGGCGGCGGAGTCCAGGCTTTCTTGCTCCAGGGTAAGCTGTCCTTCTTCGGGCATCAGGGCATAGATTGCGGTCATGCTCATGCGTACACCTCGATTACACGATTTTCCCGCGTAGATTGGCGGGCGGCTTCCAGAATATGCAGTTGTTGGATTACTTCTGGCAGGGTGACAGGCGGTGGGGCTTCGCCCCGGATGGCAGCAGCAACCAGGCGGTAGTAGTGGCGATAATCCCCTGGCAAGGTCTCCAACGTGCTGGTCACCTGCATACCCTCCAGGTTCAGGCGCAGGGTGCCATAATTTTCTGGCGCATCTTTGCCCCAGGCATCGCCCACGGGTTGCTGCCCGGCGCGCAATGGCGCTTCTTGCGGGTCCAGCCCGGGCTTATGAAAGGTCCCGCCCAACCCACGCAACACAAAACGCGGCGGCGCGATGGCGTTCAGCACATCGGTTTCCAGCACGGCCTCCAGACCATCAGCATAGTGCAGGTGCAGGCGGAAGAAGTCGTCGGTTTCCAGAGCTGGGCGGTTAATGGCGACCTGTGCATAGACGCTCTGGGGCAGCCCAAAAAGCTGCAAGGTCTGGTCGATGAGATGCGGTCCCAGGTCATTAAGGATGCCACCCATCTCGGCATTACGTTCGCGCCAGACGCCGCGCGGTTGCGGGCGATACATAATCCATTGAGAGCCGAAAAATGCAGCTTGCCCAGCACGCCGGAGCGCACCAAGGCCTGCACGGTCAAAAAATCGCCATCCCAGCGTCGGTTCTGGTAGGGGATGACCAGCTTGCCGGCAGCCTCGGCGGCCTGGAGTAGCGCTTGCGCTTCTGCCACGCTATCGGTCACGGGTTTTTCCACCACCACATGCTTACCCGCAGCCAGCGCTGCCTGGGCTTGCTCCACGTGCAGGCGGTGCGGCGTGGCCACCACAATCAGGTCCAGGTCATCGCGGGCGATGACCGTCGCGGCATCTGGCACCACTTCGGCGCCGGTGGCGGCGGCTTCCGCCTGACGGCTGCTGGCAACAACGACCAGCTCAAAATCGGGCAGCACACGCAAAAATGGGGCATGAAAGCTGCGCCCCGCCAGCCCATAACCCAATAATCCGGTTCGTATCATTTTGTGGCCTCCTCTGTGGCAAGTAATTTTGGGGTAACAACAGCATACAGACGCTTATTCCAGAAAACAAAAAAGAGAGACACGTGTCTCTCTTGGAACGTCCCCACCAGGAATCGAACCTGGGCCTTTGGCTCCGGAGGCCAACGCTCTATCCGCTGAGCTATGGGGACAGGGCCAGTTTTAGTGTACCATGTCCTGCCCGCAGGTCAAGGTTGTGCTTTGGCGCGGTGCAAGCTAGCATTGCGGCCATCAACAGGGGAAGGCAAGCATGTTCATCAGCTTCGAAGGCACCGACGGTAGCGGCAAGACCACGCAGATCAGCCGCCTGGTGGAGCACCTCCAGGGGCGCGGGCTGCCGATCTTTGCCACACGGGAGCCCGGCGGCACGCCCATTGGCGACCAGATTCGCGAAGTGCTGCACCGTCTGGATAACCAACAAATGCACCCGCACGCCGAAGTCCTGCTCTATGCTGCCTCGCGGGCGCAACTGGTGGCGCAGGAACTCCGCCCCCGCCTGGCACGCGGCGAAATCGTGATCTGTGACCGCTATCTGGACTCTACCCTGGCCTACCAGGGCTACGGCCATGGGCTGGCGCCGGACCTTCTGAAGCCCATCCTGACTTTTGCGACCCAGGGGTTGCGCCCTGACCTGACGCTCTTTTTGGCTGTCTCGCCGGAGCAAGCCCTGCAACGCCGCAAGCAAGCCGCCCAGCAGGGGGCAGAGTGGAATCGGCTGGATGCCTTTGATGAGGCCTTTCATCGCCGGGTGTGGGCAGGCTATCAGGCGCTCATTGCAGCAGAGCCAGAGCGCTGGGTGACCATTGACGCCAGCCAACCGATTGATGCGGTCCAGGACCAAATTCGCGCGGTTCTGGGTGGCTACCCGGCTTTTGCCCAGGGCGCCTAATTGCCCGTGCCAGAATGCAGGCAGCTTTGCTATACTGAGGCGGCAGCGTGAACAAGAGGGAAAATCGACATGCGCCTGGGCATTATTGGCCTGCCAAACAGTGGAAAAACAACGCTCTTTAACGCCCTGACCGGCAACCGTCGCGAAACCGGCGCGGTTTCCAGCGGCAAGCTAGAGGTTTTTAATGGAGCTGTGAGTGTGCCGGATGAGCGCGTGGATAAGCTCAGCGCGATGTACCAACCCAAGAAGACTATTTACGCCTCGGTGACCTTCAGCGACTTTGGCGGCGTGGATAAGGGCTTTAGCGAAGGCGGGTTGGCCGGGCAATTCAAAAACGAGATGGCCCAGGTGGACGGTTTTGTGCATGTGGTGCGCGCCTTCGAAGATGACGGCATCCCCCACCCCTATGTGAGCATCGACCCCAAGCGTGATGTGGAAATCGTTGATGGCGAGTTCATTCTGTCGGACCTCATCGCGGTGGAAAAGCGCCTGGAACGCCTGCAAGAGGAAATCCGCAGGGCGAAAAAGGTGGATGTGGACAAGATCAACGAAGAAGTCGCCTTTATGGAGCGCTTGAAAGCCGCCCTGGAAAACGAAACCCCCCTGCGCGGCATGGACATGAGCGAGGAAGAAGAAAAGCAGATCCGTGGGTTTGGCTTTTTCTCCCAGAAGCCTTTGCTGATCGTCTTTAACATGGGGGAAGCCGTGCGCGCTCCAGAAGACATCATGGCCTACACACACCGCCATTCCCGCCTGGTGAGCTTGCAGGGCAAGATTGAGGAGGAAATCTCGCAGCTAGACACCGCCGACCAAGAAGTTTTTCTGGAAGAGTACGGCATCAGCGAGCCAAGCTATAAACGTGTGATCCGCCTCTCGTACGAGCTGCTGGGCGTGCAATCCTTCTTCACGGTGGGCAAGGACGAAGTGCGCGCCTGGACCATCCCAGTCGGGGCAACCGCGCCAGAAGCCGCCAGCGTCATCCACACCGACCTGCAAAAAGGCTTTGTGCGGGCAGAAGTCACCCCCTACCAGGACCTGCTGGCCCTGGGTAGCGAGGCAGCGGTCAAAGATGCGGGCAAGATGCGGCTGGAAGGCAAAACATACATCGTGCAAGATGGCGACATAATGCACATCCGCAGCAGCAAATAGGGCGCGCTACCACCCGCTGGCCCCGAAGATGGTGTTCAGGAAGTCGACCCGCTCCGGGGCGGTCATCGGGCGGGGGCAGCAGAACTCCTCAATAAGCCCCGTGAACAACACCACGTTGATGACGCGCCCCTCGTAGATGATCACCTTATCAATGAACATCTGACGGGTGCCGATGTTCTGCATCTGGTCAAAAAAGAGGTTGCCCAGGCCATGGTGCAAAAATGCGCCGGATGAAAACGTGAAGCCCTGCGGTTGGTGGGCCTGGCTGCCGATGATCACATCCGCACCCAGCGCGGCGTATTTCTCGAAGCGGCGCAGTTGCTCCAGCCCCACCGAGTAGCGGTAGAACTCAAACTCCTGAAAGCTGAGCACCACCACGTCCACTTCGGCGGCCAGGCGCGCCACTTCCGCTTCCAGAAAGGCTTCGTCACATGGGGCGGAGCCTTCGCGCGTTTCCGAGGCCCAGGCGGTAAACGGCCCCACCGCGTTGCAGCCAATGAAAGCCAGGCTATTGCCCTGATGGGTGGTCAGGTAGGCGTCTCGGGCGTCCTCGGGCGTGTAGCCGCCGCCATAAGTCGCGATATTGTTGGCCGCGTAAATATCCAGGGTGCGCCGGAAGGCTGCCGGACCGTAATCATTGACGTGGTTCCCGGTGAGTTCAACGATATCCAGCCCGATGTGGGTTAGCAGGCCCAGGTATTCATCCTGCGAGCAGAAGATCACCCCGCCGTAGGGGTCCGGGAAGGGGCAGTTTTCTGCAAAGGCGACCTCGTTGCTGGTGTGCAGCAGGTGCGCGTCTTCGATGAAGGGCATGATCCCATCTGCCGGGACAGTGATGCCGCGCTGTTCCATCTGAAAGGCGGTTGCCCGGCTGAGCGCCGTTACCCCAGTCAGCACCAAGCGGGTCAACCGTTCAGGATTGCGGTTGGTGGCCTGCCAGGTTCCCAGCGCGTTGAGGTCGTCCACGGCCTGGCCCAGCGCCTCGGTTTCGCCCTTCAGGTTCAGGCGCGTTGTGAGGGGATAGTCTTCTGCCACAAAAGCATCGCTAAAGACATCAGCGCGGTCCAGCGTGAGCACCTTGGTCTGCATATCCAAGTCATGAAAAGCCAGGATGCCCCAGGCAGCGGCCCGCCCTTCCCAGAGCGCCGCCACCAGCGCCGGGTGATCAGCAACCAGTTGCAGGGGTAAGTTGGGCGCCGGATTGCCCAGCAAGCTGGTCATGGCGCGCAGTGTCTCTGGGGTGGCAACAAAGGTTGGCGGCGTGGTGGTCGTGCTCAGGGAGAGCAGGGCTTCGGGTTCGCCCGCCCAATAGCGCTGCACATCGGACCAGCGCAGGCTTTCTGCGGTGCTGGCAAAAGCCACCACGGGCACATACACCCATTCTGCTGTGACCGCACCGGGCACCCGTTCATAATCCAGCACCAGGTCGGCTGCTTCCAGTTCAGCGGTGCGTCCATAGCGCCCACTTTCCAGCAAGGGTTGTAGCGCATTCACCAGCGCAGGCGGCGCATCCTTCTGGCACCCACAGGTTAATGGGAGCGGGCTGTTGGGCGGCCACGCTGCCCCACACACTCGCGAATAAACAGGTGAAGAGGATCAAACGGGTGATTTTGAGCATAGTTGCTTTATCCGTTGGCTTTTTTCTGAAGGTGCTTAATGCGCTTCTGCAACTGTCCCAGCTTGAGGCCCGTGCCCGCGCTCGGCGGCAGGCTCAGCAAGGCTTGTTCCTGCATCTGCGCCCAGTGTAACGCACGTTGCCATTCGGTGCGGCCTTCGTAATGGGCGGAAAGCTGCTGGGCAAACCACGGTTCTTGGGGGTAAAGCCTGGCGAGTTGGGAAAGGAGCAGCGGGTCTGACGCCCCAACTTTCTCCCGCCATTGCATCACCGCAACGCAATCGCCCTGCTCCAGCGCGCCAGCCCGGTATGGCGCCACCCAGGCTGAAAGAACCAGCGCAGCCAGCGGCACCATGGAGAGCACATCCATTGCGTTGTGATAGGCGATGTGCTCCAGCGGCGTCAGATCACCCGAATTGAGATAGGCATAGTAGAGGCCAGGCACCTGCCCTCCGGGAACATCCTGGCTGGTGCGTTGCACGCCCAGCACCTCGGTTTCTAACGCCAGCAAGCGGTGCGAAGTCAGCCCCCGCCACACCCGCCGGGCTGCGCTAAACAGGTCAAAGTGCGGCAAGTCGGCCAGGGGATCATCCAACCCATGAACGCGGTAACGCGCCCGCAAAATGGGCACGTCAAAGCGGGTTCCGCTAAAGGTCACTAGTGCGCTGGCAGGGCCGATCCGCGCCGCCAACGCCGATAGCAGGGCGGCTTCCTCCTCCGGGGTGCGGCAGCAGAGTTGGCGGAGCACCAGGCCCGCTGGCGCGAACCACGCCAGGCCAACCATAAAAGGCAAAGGGCCAGCGCCGTCCTCTAACGGCGCAATTTCGATATCCAGAAAAATCACATCCTGCGGGGTTCGCTCGCTCCAGCGCGGCTCCTGCCACATGGCGGCCAACTCCTGCACGGGGGCTTGCAACCAGCGGCCCAGCAGGTGCTGGCCATGCAAGCGCTCTGCCGGGTAGTCCATCGCAATCACACCGCAGTTGCGTAGGGGGTCGCGAGGCTGCTCATCTTGATCACAGGAACTGCAACCACCCCTGGCCCTGGGCTTCCAGCGCTGCACCGAGAGCAAAAGCTGCACCAGGTTATAGAAAAAATGCACCAGGATCACCGTAGTGGTGTTGAAGGCGCGGCGCATGTAGCCCAGCACCACGGCCACCACGAAAATGATCAGCGTTGCCGGGGTGAGCGTGTATTGAATGTGTACCAGGGTGAAGATCAAGGCCGTGGGCCACAGGCCAAAAATCGGCTGCAAGGCACCCCGAAAAGCGATTTCCTCCCCCACCGCCGCCAGCGTAGCCACCAGGAGCGCCAACCAGACCGTGGTCACGCTGGCGGCCAGGGCTTCGCTGGCACGCGTCTGGCGCTCCAGCGTCTCTTGCGAGACCACCAAACTCCACAACCCCGCCACCATAAACAGCATACACAACAACAGGAAGGTGGCCCCCACCGCCGCTGCCGTGCTGCGGACATCCAGGCCGGTTAGCCCCAGGCGCAGGCGCGTTGCGCGCCAATCGCGCCGCAGGAACAGCCCCACGCCCACAAAGGAGAGGATGAACATGGGCAGAAAGTTGGCAAACAGGCCAGCCGGCGTCACGGCGATGTTTTCTGCGACCCCTTCCAGCCCTCCGGCAGACACAAAAAAAGCCACCTGCGCCCCAAAGACATGCAGCATGATCACCAGGGCCAGCATGTGCACCAGGCTATCCGGGCGAAAGCCCAGCAACTCTGGTTTGCTGGGGTGAGGCGCCGCAGGCGTTGCAGAGGCAGTGGCCTGGTAGCTCAGCACGACCTCGCCACGATCCAGGGTGAGGGTGGGGAAGTCCTCAGCAGGGCCACCTGCTGCCGTGGAGGCTGCGGCGGGCCGTGGGAAAAGCGGCGCCAGGCGTTCGCGCACCGGGCGCCAGAGCAACGCACTAGCCAGCGCGGTTGTGATGGCCGTTATGATGAAAGCTGGCACCGTATTGTTGGGGTCCAACGTGCTGCTCATCATCTCAAGCTGTTCATCTTCTGGCAGAAAGGAAACCGCCAGCTCCAGCATTTCGTTCAGCATCACCAGGCCATTCAGCATCAGCACGCCACCCAACACCAGCGGACGGGCCGAGGGGGTGCGTTCAGCCAGGTTGGCCATCAGGCTCAGCGTGCCAAGGATGACCAGGACAGCCAGGGTTGTTAACCACGTTTCCAGGATCGTTCCTCCCGGGTAAACTTTCGCAGAGATTGACGCGATTTTAGCACAGGCAGTTGTCAATCGGCCTACCTGAATTAAACTTGAAGACAACCTTGGCGCGCATGCGCAGCAATGCAGAATAAGAAAGGCGCGTAACCATGCAGCTTCAGGTCGGGGACTTGTTTGATGAATTTCGGGTGGTACGGCGATTGGGCGCCGGGGCCTTTTCGGAGGTTTTTCTGGCGCACGATCGTGTTCTGGAACGGCAGATTGTCCTCAAGCAACTGAGTCCTAAGCTCAGCCAGAATGACCTGGAGTGGAACGCGTTTGTGAACGAAGCGCAGGTAACGGCCTCGTTTTTCCATCCCGGGATCGTGACTGTCCATGGCTTGCGGATGGACGCGAGTGGAGAGTCTGCGGTGTTGGTGCTGGAATATATGGATGGTGGCACCCTGCGGGACCTGCTGCGGGCCAATGGCGCGCTGGATTTTGACCTGGTCTGGCGGCTGTGCTACCAGGTCGGCAACGCCCTGACCTACCTGCACACCCGGGGCGTGATCCATCGCGACATCAAGCCAGAGAACATCCTGTACTCACGGGAAACAGGCTGGTTCAAAATCTCGGACTTTGGCCTGGCCTATCATCCAGAAAGGTCAGAGTTCGAAATATTGAATGAGGGGCACCCCGGCACCCCGGCATACATGTCACCGGAGCAAACAAGCAGCTCGGATGTCCTGACCGAGCGTTCTGATCTCTACACTTTTGTTGCGGTGCTCTACGAAGCCCTCACCGGGCACTACTACCTGCCCATGGACCCAGACCACGTCGAGCGCGAGGTGCTGTTCGAAGCCATTCGTGGCCTGGCGCCCGCTGAACTGCCAGTGCTCAATTGCACGCCTGCTCTGGTCGACCATCTCGAGTCCGTCCTGCTGAAGGGCCTGGCCAAGCACCCCCTGAGGCGCTACCCCACCGTGCGCCGCTTTACGCGGGCCTTCACCCGCACCATCGAGAACATCGAACTGGAACTGGAAACCAACGACGCGCTGACCCTGGATTAGGCCAGGGCCCTATGCGCGAACGCATCTTTGGGGTGGACTTTAGCGGCAGCCAGGCCGCCGGGCGCAAAATCTGGATTGCGGAAGGGACCTGGCGCGCCAGTCGATTGCAGATTGGGCAGCTCTACCGGGCGGCAGACCTGCCCAGTGGCCAGGCTGAACGCGGCCCGGCCCTGGCCGCGCTGGCGAATGCCATCCGCACCAGCGGCGCGGCGGTCTGGGGCGTGGATTTTCCGCTGGGGTTGCCGCAAGCCTTGTTGCCAGAAGCCGATTGGCGAACCTGGGTGCAGGCCTTCCCGCTGACTTACCCGGATGCTGAACAATTCCGCCAAACCTGCCTGGGGCGCAGCCAGGGCAAAGAG
>JAAUUD010000102.1 GCA_012031655.1 Anaerolineae bacterium
CAAAAAGCCAAAGAAAACGGCGCTGAGACCATTTGGGTTTCATCACGGGGAACCTGGAATCGCCTATCACCGAACATGCCGACATCACCTTGCTTAGCGTGGCACACGAAACCCGGGCCGAAAGCATCGCCTCGCGCATTGCGCAGATCACGATCGTGGATTCATTGTACGTCATTCTTTCTCTGCAAGACGCTGAGAAAGCGATCCGCAATGAGCGGCGCATTTGGGACACCATCTTGCCAAAAACCATTTGAAAGAAGAGGGTAATGAACGTTCAGGGGAAACATTTCCGCACCATCTGGCTCAAAGAAGATGATCCGACTGTCGTCCAGATCATTGACCAGCGTTGGTTACCTCACGAGTTTGTGATAGAGGATATCCACACGGTCGAGCAGATGGCAATCGCTATTCAAGAAATGCATTTGCGGGGCGCTGGGTTAATTGGTGCTGCGGCAGGGTATGGCATGTACCTCGCCGCGCTATATGCTTCCCGGAGCCACCGTGAAGGCTTCTTACAGGCCCTTCAGCAGGCGGGCCAGTTGCTCAAAACAACACGCCCGACTGCCATTAACCTGCAATGGGCGGTCGAACGGCAGCTCTCAGCGGTCCTGGCCTGCGATAGCCCGGAAGAAATGGCGCACGCGACCTACCTCACGGCCCAGGCGATTGCCAATGAAGATGCTGAATATTGTCGGCAAATCGGGTTACACGGTTTACCCCTGATCCAGGCCATCAGCCAGCGTAAACCCGGCCAAGCGGTCAACATCCTGACGCACTGCAACGCTGGCTGGCTGGCTTTTGTGGATTACGGTTCCGCCACAGCACCAATCTATGCCGCCTTTGAAGCGCACATCCCGATCCATGTCTGGGTCGATGAAACGCGGCCCCGCAACCAGGGCGCGCGCCTGACCGCCTGGGAACTGGGCCAGCAAGGGGTGCCTCATACCCTCATTGTTGACAATGTAGGTGGCCACCTGATGCAGCACCAGATGGTGGACCTGGTCATCGTGGGCAGTGATCGCGTTACCCGGACGGGCGATGTCGCAAACAAGATTGGCACCTACCTCAAGGCGCTGGCAGCCCAGGATAACCAGGTGCCCTTCTATGTTGCGCTGCCTTCCTCAACTTTCGATTGGACCTTGCGCGAGGGCGTGCGCGACATCCCCATCGAGCAGCGCAACACCCAGGAAGTAACCCACATGAGCGGGCGCACCGGGGCTGGAAAAATCGAAACGATCTTGCTTACCCCAGAACAGAGCCCCGCCGCTAACTATGCTTTTGATGTCACCCCGGCGCGTTTAATCACTGGTCTGGTCACCGAGCGCGGTATCTGCACAGCAGATGAAGCCGCCATTCTCGATCTCTTCCCAGAAAAAAGGAGCTAGCCCGTGGCCTATCAAATTCTCGATGAAGCCAGCGTTGTGGCTTATGTTCAGGAGCGCCCAGCACTTCGAGAAGTCCTGCCAAACCCGGATCGGATTCAGGCACGCGAAGTCGGTGACGGTAACCTGAACCTGGTCTTCATCCTGATGCAGGAAGACGACCCAGCACATGCCGTTGTGGTCAAACAAGCTGTGCCCTATCTGCGCGTAGTAGGCGAGTCCTGGCCACTCACCCGAGACCGCATCCGCTACGAAGCCGAGGCGCTTTTCCTCTACGCAGAACTAGCCCCAGGCCTGGCACCCCTCATCTATGAATATAATGAGGAAATGTCGCTGGTGGTGATGGAGTACCTGGGCCAACACCAGGTCATGCGTAAGCCGCTCGTCGCTCGTGAGCAGTTCCCGCGCTTTGCAGACCAGATTTCGACCTTTCTGGCCAATGTCCTCTTCAAGACCTCCGACCTTTACCTGACTGGCCTGGAAAAAAGGCCCTGCAAGCGAAGTTCATCAACCCTCACCTGTGCAAAATTCAAGAAGATTTTGTTTTCACCAATCCTTACATGGATTCCTCAGAAAATAATTGGAATCCGCTTATTGACGCTGAAGTGCAAGCCGTGCGCCAGAATGTGGCGCTCAAGCATGCTATCGCCGAACTCAAAATGGCTTATATGACCCGCGCCGAAGCCCTGATTCACAGCGACCTCCACACCGGCAGCCTGATGGTGAACGCAGAAGATACCCGCGTCATTGATCCGGAGTTTTCTTTCTTTGGGCCAATGGGCTACGATGTCGGCGCCTTGCTTTCTAACCTGATGCTCAACTATGCCGCCCACTATGCACACACCCCCGACCCCGCGTTGCGTAGTGCATATCAAGCTTACCTGGTGGCGGTCATTCAGCAGGTCTGGTCCGGCTTTGCCCAGAAGTTTGAGCAACTCTGGATTGAGAATAACCGGGGCGAGTTGGTGCCAGACGCTTACTGGAATTACCCTGGCGGGGCAGAAGCCTTCGCCCAGTTTCGGCAAGTGTATCTGCGCCGCCTCTTGCAAGACGCCGCCGGGCTAGGCGCCTGCGAAAGCCTGCGGCGCATGATGGGCATCGTCAGTGTCTGGGATATTTCCAGCATCGGAGACCAGCAGCTCAGGGCCGTGGCCGAGCGCCTGGTCATCCGCGTCAGTAGCCGTTGGATTATGGAGCGCACGCAGTTCAGCCAGATTGAAGACCTGACCGCAATTCTTGAGGAAGAGGCGGCTCAGGTCCAGGTGCTCTAGGGCAACTATAACCGAGATAACCACAAGGAATTTGATGATGATACCCCCTATCCCCCTCGTTATTGATACAGATACCGGAACGGATGTTGACGATGCGCTGGCGCTGATGTTTGCATTGGCCTCCCCCGAGTTGGACTTAATTGGCGTAACTGTTGTGGATGCGAACGTTGATGTGCGGGCGCAGCTGGTGTCCCGATTGCTGGGCATGGCTGGCCGTGCGGATATCCCGGTAGTCAAGGGAGAGAACAACCCCATCGGAGCAGGCCGGATGCCAACCTGGTTTGGGCACGAAGGCCGTGGCATCCTTGATCTGGACTATGATGGGCCGGTTGCGCCGATTCAAGAGGTGCCCGCAGCGGACTGGCTCGTACAGCAGTCACATGAAAAAGCCTATCATCTCGCGGCCATTGGTCCCTTTACGAATGTGGCGCGCGCCTTCCAGCAGGACCCGACCCTGAAGGACCGCTTGCTTGGCCTCACGGTGATGGGAGGCATGGCCCATCCAGAAACGTATATCCCTACCTGGCAGAAGTTCTTTCAGGACACCGGCATCTTGCCAGCCCATCTGGACCACAACACTGCTTCTGATGTAGAAGCAGCCCTACAAGTGGCCCGGGCGGGGGCACCGATGACCTGGGTTACGGCTGAGCTGACCTTCTGTACCTATCTGAACAAATCTGCGATTGAGCGTTTCCGCGCAACGGGAACCCTTCTGGGCGCAGCACTCGCACAAATGCTGCAAATCTGGAATGACGAATGGTTCCATTTTATTCCGCAATTTCCTGACTACCCCAGCCCCTTCCCGCCGACCACGGCTGCCTGCCTGCACGATCCGCTGGCCATTGCTTCGATTTTCGGCGCACCTCAGTTGACCTTGCGAAACCACGCCCTGCGGTTCGGGATTGAAGGCCACCTCTTTCGGCTACACGAGGTTGGGCAGGCAGCAGCCGAAGTCGTGCATCCGGTCTCAGTAGCGGTGGACGATGCAGCCTTCGAAGCGTTCTTTATGGAGCGGGTAGAGGCTTATTTACAGAACCAGGCCTGGCGGCCATCAGCCTGATACAGGACGGCAAAACGATCTGGCCTGCGCCAGAAGGCGCAGGCCACAGAGCAACCAAAAGTGAGGGAGGAAGCAATGCAGAGCCAGTGGAATGCAGCCGAGGCTGCCCAATTGAACGATGATCCGCTCCAGTTGCGGGTGTATACCTCAAGGCTACTGGGGCGCGAACCCAGCCTGGTTTTGCATGGGGGTGGCAATACTTCAGTGAAGGCGCAGGCCACGAACTTATTCGGCGAGCGGGTGGAGGTGCTCTACGTCAAAGGGAGTGGGTGGGACCTGGCGACGATTGAGGCCGCTGGCTTTCCAGCGGTGAAGATGGATGTGCTGCTCAGACTGGCTGAGATGGAAACGCTAAGTGATACGGTGATTGTGCGCGAACAGCGCGCCGCCATGCTGGACCCCAACGGCCCCAATCCCTCGGTCGAAGCCATCCTGCACGCCATCATCCCCTTCAGGTTCGTTGATCATACCCATGCTGATGTCGTTGTTGCGTTGACGAACACGCCAAACGGCGAAGCACTGATGCGTCAGATTTATGGAGAGCGTGTCTTGCTGGTGCCCTACATCATGCCCGGCTTTCCCCT
This sequence comes from Anaerolineae bacterium, assembly GCA_012031655.1. Taxonomy (GTDB): domain Bacteria; phylum Chloroflexota; class Anaerolineae; order Aggregatilineales; family J027; genus JAAUUD01. The sequence continues at coordinate 4,298 of JAAUUD010000102.1, forward strand.
GGCTCGCAAAGTCTATGAGATGACGCGCCAGGTGGATTGGCAAGCCCTGGAGGGGATCATTTTGCTCAACCATGGTGTATTTACCTTTGCTGATGACGCCAGAACCGCCTATGAAAACATGCTGAAGCTTGTTACTCAGGCCGAAGCTTATCTGGCAAGTGTCGGTGGCGCGGCGCAACCCGCTCAGGCTCTCCAAACGGCTCAGCCGGACCCCGTCGCACTCAGCCAGCTACGGCAACAGGTTTCTCATGCGGCGGGGCGGCCACTTATTGTTCGCCTGGATGCTTCGCCGAGTGCCCTGGGTTTTGCTAACCGACCTGATGCCGCAGAAATCGGCACACGCGGTTGCCTGACACCTGATCATGTGATCCGTACCAAGCGAACTCCCATCGTCCTGGGTGGCCAGCTAGAAGAGGCAGTTCAGCACTATGTGCAAGCATACATCGCCTACTTCGAAGCGCATCAAGACGGGAATCTGACCATGCTGGACCCCGCGCCACGTTGGGGCATCTGGCCTGGCCAGGGTACCGTCGCTTTTGGGGAGACAGTTACCGCGACTCAGATTGTGGCCGACATCACAGAGCACACGGTTGCCGCGCTTCAGTGGGCCGAGGCGCTGGGAGGCTGGCAGGCGTTGCCACCCAGGGACCTTTTCCAGATGGAGTACTGGGAACTTGAGCAAGCCAAGCTCAAGAAAAAGGGCAGTCAACCGCCCTTCCAGGGCAAGATTGCCCTGGTGACTGGCGCAGCCAGTGGCATCGGTAAAGCCACTGTTGAGGCGTTAGTGGCACAGGGGGCTGCTGTTGTTGGCCTGGACATTAACCCAACCATCGAAAGCCTGATGCCCAATCCAGATTTTTTGGGTATCCCTTGCGACCTAACGGACGCTGAAGCGCTGCAAAGCGCCGTGGCAGCCACCGTCCGCACGTTTGGGGGTCTCGATATGCTGGTGCTCAACGCGGGTATCTTTCCAGAGAGCATGAGCATCGAGACGCTTCAGGACGAAACCTGGGAAAGAGTCCTCGCACTCAATTTGACGAGCCAGCAACGCTTGCTGCAAGCTTGCCTTCCCTACCTTAAACATGGGCTGGAGGCAGCGATTGTTGGTGTGGCTTCGCGGAATGTTCCAGCACCTGGGCCGGGAGTCAGCGCCTATTCGGTCTCTAAAGCGGGCCTGACACAACTTCTGCGAGTGGCAGCACTGGAACTGGCCCCGCTTGGGATCCGCGTGAATATCCTTCATCCTGATGCCGTTTTTGATACCGCCCTCTGGACCGATGACCTCCTTCAGAAGCGTGCACAACAGTATGGAATCAGCGTCGAAGCCTACAAGCGTAGAAACCTGCTCAGCGTTGAGATCCGCTCGAAAGATGTGGCCGATATGATCTGCGTGATGCTTGGGCCTGTATTCAGCAAAACGACCGGCGCGCAAGTTCCGCTTGATGGGGGCAACAACCGCGTCATTTAAGGAGTTCAGCGGCGATGGAGGGTGGCCTAGCTTGATGTCTGTCTTTCAGCGCAGCGGAGCGCAGTGGCTATAGCCTGGTGTCAAGCGGCATTTCTGAGTTACCTCACCCCAGCCGAGTTCGAGAACGGGGCGCTGGCCAAGCCAGGCTATCTGCTCTCAACACTCGGCTGGGCCGTTCCAGAAAAGCACTGTCGTGCGTGCCAGGCTACGCTCCTAACCGCACAAAGCCTGCCCTGGGTTCAACTCTGGTTGCCTTGCCAGAGTGTGCGGCGCCAGGGGACCATTCAGGCAGGTCTAGGAGCCGCTGGCGTCGTAGTTAATGGACTCCACAATGGCCAGGAGCGTGGCTTCCGGCTGGGCAAATTCGTTCGGGTTGGTGTAGGTGACGGCTTCTACGTAGGTATCGTCACTGCCTGCCGCTACATCCACCGCATTTTCGAACAGCACCGAAACCGCCATCAGGTGCCGATTCGCGTTGCTCCCATCAACGCGGGCGCTGGTTGCTCGCCCAGCGTTAGCGCCGTCGCCTCGCCCAGCGGAATGCCGATGCTCCCGGCAAAGCTGCTCACATGCTCAGTGATGACTTCCTCAGGATTGGTGCGGGTGTTGAGGGCAATCTGAACGGCTGCTTCGCCCGGCTCGAACGCAGCCCCCGAGAAGGTTTTGCTGGCGGTGGCTTCGGAACTGGCGATCAGGATGATGTTCTGGATGGACGTAGAAACGACCCAACCTTCCGGGTACTGAACAGTCAACCCTGCCGGAAACTGGGTGCCATCCGAGGTGTAGCTCTGGGACAGCTCGACAGCGGTTGGCGCTGCGGGAGCCTGGTTTTCGGGTTCGGGCTGGGCGGCGGCGCCATCCCCATGCTCATCTTCGCCACTGTCGCAGGCAACCAGCACCAGGCCCAGTAGCAGGATCAAGAAGCTTTTGTACACGTTTTGCATGTTGTCTCCGTGTAGGCTTATCACGAGCGATGCGCCCAGCATGGCAGTGTAGCGTTCCAGAAACGTTCCAGGCACTGGCAGGGTCCGTCACGTTTCTGGAACGATCTGGCGGTAACGTGGATCTAAAAAGAGATGGATGATGAAACCGGAATCAGGCGGAAGTTTAAAGGAAGGTGACCTGGCGGTGGCAGTGCGGGATGCTGAAGTGTATCGCCAACCGGATGAACCAAGGGTGATTGGCACCCTGAAACAAGGGGCGGTGGTGACCGTAGGCCCGGGGCCATTTATGGGCCGCGTCTTCTTCACCATCGTGCGTGGAGCAGGGCCCGCCGAGGGCTGTGTGCCCCACAATTGCCTGGCGAAACACACCGTGGCTATACCCTAATTGAGTGGAGTCACCAGACTTGGTCTACCCCCAGTTTTTTGGGTGGACCACCTTTCCATCAAATCGGCGTGATTAACGGTCAATTCAGCGAAAAACCTAGACCACCCAGTAACAGAGTATAATGGGCGTCAGGAGGCACGAGACCATGGGCAATAAGAGGCGCCACTGCACAACTTAAGTTTGAGACGGTCATGGAAGGGCTGTGCACTTCGCTGTGACATCCCCGCTTGCCGGGGTTCACGCTGCCGCCCACGTTCTGACTCGCGAGATCAACTCCGGTAAATCTCGTCGCCCCTGATGATGAGAGCGGGTGATGCCCACTGAGCGGAGAGAACGGATATGGCATCTGGAAAACACCTGACCCCAGCCCAACGCTTTGACGAGTTGATCCCGCTGATCCGTAGCGGCGACCCCAGCGACCGCATGCGGGCTATCCCGTACTTGGCACGCATCGACGACGCGCGTGTACCGCCCATCCTGCTCGACCTGCTCGTTTCGCCATTAACCGATGAGCGTGCCGCAATCCGCCCGCGCTTGTCTCGGCAGGAGGCCCCGCCAACCGGCGAAGTGGGCTGAAAAGCCCTTTGCTGCCCTCCTGCAAGCGAGATTGCGCCAGATTCCAATTTCCTCCTTTCTTTTTGTGTAATCTGTGTTATGCTATAGGTGCAATGTAGAAAACAAATTGACGATCTTGTCAGCCTACATTGGTGCAGTGGTTATGCACCCATCAACCTCATCAGAGTCATTACAAGAGCCTGTTGCTGAAGTATCCTCTGCGTAAACAGAGCACAGACGTAACCCTCAAGTACACCTCTAAGAAACACATGTTATCCTGACTGAATTGGATTTTGTGTGGCCAGGTCGTAGCAGAACCCCGTTTGATCAGGAGAAATAACAATGGCAAATCGCACTCAAGGAACAGTGAAGTGGTTCAATGGGGATAAGGGCTTCGGGTTTATTGCCCGGGAAAATGGCGATGATCTCTTCGTCCATTACTCCGAAATCCAAAGCGCCGGTTATCGCTCGTTGGACGAGGGCGCAAAGGTCGAGTTTGAAATCACCCAGGGCAAAAAGGGCTTGCAGGCCAGCGCTGTCACGGTGGTGAAGACGAGCGCCCGCTAGCCTTGTCTTGTCATAAAACGCGCTCCGGTCCGTTGCGCTAGTAGCAGCGGCGAGGAGCGCGGAAGTAGCGCCAGGGCATCGGCGCATGCTGAAGGAGCGAAAGAGGACCTGATGGGTCCACCCTCGCTGCTGAAGGCAGAAAGTCTGCGCCTGAGGGCGACATACAATGCCATCTCTACCGGGGAGTGGGCTCATCAGCCCACCCCCTTGTTTTTCTTCAGGGCAAGGTCATGCAAAATGAGCCTGGGCCATTTGGCGCCATGCGCACGATACCTATAGAACCGGGTTGAGCGTTCAGGATCATCGACCATTTCCAGCAACGCGCTATACTTGCTAGGGTCAAAACCATCAGGTGGCTGGTGCTTCTGTTGCAAAAAAGGTCGCCGCTAGCAAGGAGTAAGGTGAGCTTATGCCCAGTGGATTCCAGGTGACGTGTGCTAATAAGAACCCGCAAGGCGTTATTGTGCGTTTGGGTGGCCCTGGATGGAGTTTGAGCTGCCATGAAGCAGTTCAGAAGATCAACGCTCAACTGTTGCGTTTGCATATTTTTATTGGTGATGAAGCTTTTGATATTGGCATCCGTGGTTCCGGCAACGATGCTTATCTGGTGCTTGAACCTGATGCCAAGCCTCTTTCTGAAGTCGAAGCATTGCGAAGCTGCTAAACACTCGCTACTCTATTTACCACCTGCGCCCTGGCAGCTACCGCTTTTCTCGCCCTTCCCAGTTCATCGGTCATCATCCTGTTTTTGCCACACCCTCGCTGAGCGCGTCTTCACCCTATGATCAGATTGGCGGTGAGGCCCTGCGCTCGCTAGGGCTGTTGGGCGTCCAGCTAGAGGCCAGATGATGGGCAGAGCGTCGGGAAACGCTGCCAGGGCGCGCTTAACCACACAACGTCGGAATTCAAAACGGACGGTTTTGCCTTGAATGGGCAACTGGGTTCGTGTGCGCGTGTGCCACGCTGAAGCCCTGGCCAACGACTGGGTCTCCCTCAAAAAAATTGGGCTGCCTAGCGAAACGTGAGATAACTGGAAAGTTGCACACCTTAGCCTGAAAAACAGGCTTTCGAGGAGGCTCAAGCGGGGGTTGAGCGGCCATTCTGGGCTGCCTGGTTTGATCGCAGCGGACCTGGTGCATCAGCCGCAAGCGATGGCGGGCCTTTGGGACCTGTTGAAAGCGGCGGCGACCGCTTTTGGCCAGCAAAAATCATAACAAGCCCAAGACCAGTAGCACTGAACACCAATTGTCATAACCTGATCAATCAAGCGTCACATTTCATTTGTGATTTTTGTCACAATATTGTATGGTAAATGTACAACCTGGAGACATAGAGGTGAACTCCAACAGAACGGACGTGTGATGTTACTAACCATATTGCTCCTGGCAGCTTTTTTTGTGGCGTTGCTTGTGCTCTCCGCAAAACGCCTGATGGTTGTTGTGATGGCGCTGGCCACGCTAAGCGTTTTGGTCTCGGTTGCGCTGTACCAGATGGGGGCACCCGTCGTCGCTGTAATTGAGTTGAGCGTTGGCGCCGGGTTGGTGGCGGTTCTTTTTGCCTTCACCAATAGCCTGATGCCAGAACAGGTGGCCCAGCTCTCCCCAATTGTGCCGCGTATGGTGGCTGGGGGGCTGGTGGCCATCGTTGTTTGCGTGTTGGCGACCCTCCTGATGGAGGGCATGGTGCCCGAAATGCAGCGCCACGAAGCCACCTCGTTTGGCGCGGTCTTCTGGGACCAACGCAGCCCGGATGTTTTTGTGCAGATGGTGCTGATCTTTGCGGGGGCGGTGGGCATTCTGGGGCTATTGGCGGATGACGCCCCGCTGCCCCGGCGTGCTGATCCTCTAACAAGCGAGCACCCCGCCACAAAGGAGGCACCATGAGCGACACCACGGTGGTTTTGGTGGGGGCTTTTGCGCTCTTGGGGCTGGGGTGGTATGGCCTGATGACCACCCGTCACCTGATGAAAATGATCGCCATTTTGCAGATCATGGTGAAAGCGGTCCTGTTGCTGCTCATCGCGGCGGGCAACGCCAGCGGACAGCCAAGCCTGGCACAAAGCCTGGCGGTGGGCGTCATTGTGGCGGATACGATGGTCACGGTGGTGGCGTTGGCCCTGGCTGTGCAGCTCTACCAGCATTGCCAGACGATGGACATCCGCGAATTTGCGCGGCTGAAAGGCTAGCGCCATGCTCGCCTGGCTGATTGCATCCATCATCGGTTTACTCTGGCTGGGGGCAGGGCTGGTGCCCTGGCTACGCCACCCGGCCTGGCAACATCGCCCTGGCTGCTGCTGGTCGCCTGTGCTGGCTGGCCTGCTCTCGCGGGGCT
>JAAUUD010000103.1 GCA_012031655.1 Anaerolineae bacterium
GGCGTTTTGATCAGCACATGGTGGGCGAGCTGGAGCGCTGACCGCGTTTTGTGCTGGATGTGTGGGCGCTACGAAGGCGTGGACGAACGGGTGCGCCAACTGGCCATCGACAGATGAAATCAGCATTGGCGATTATGTGTTGACCGGGGGGAACTCCCGGCGATGATCATTGTGGATGCCGTGGCGCGTTACATCCCCGGCGTGCTGGGCGCGCCAGAAGGCGCCTTTGAGGACTCACACGCCATGGGCTTGCTGGAGTATCCCCACTACACCCGCCCCGCAGAATTTCAGGGACTGAGCGTGCCCGAGCCACTCCAGCAGGGCCACCATGTCGAGATCACCCGCTGGCGCCGCCGTGAGGCCATCCGCCGCACCTGGCAACGTCGCCCGGATATGTTGGGCCATGCCAGCCTGAGCGAAGCCGAGCGTTGGTGGCTGGCGGACCTGGCCGAGGAGACGCTCGCTCAGGACACCGCACGCGCAACTGCTACATAAAGGTCGTGCAGGTTAATAGGCTTGGTCATAAACACCACCCCGGCGGTTTTCAGATGTTCTTTAAAGCGTTCATCGCACGTGATGACGATAATGGGCAGTGTGGCATGCTGGCTGTGATTGCGGATGAACTCTACCACCGCCGAACCCGGCAAACCCGGCATCGACATATCCAGCACCGCAACATCGGGCACCAACGCTCCCTTTTGCAGCAGATCAATGGCCCTTTCGGCGCTTTCCGTCGCCGTGACATCGTAGCCTTTGAACTTCAGGGCGCGGTGGTAGAGGCTGCGTAAGTCGTTGTCATCCTCTAGAACCAGGATATTCTTCATGTTGGCTCCCCTGGATCAATTTTTCTTTAATGCTAAGACCATTATAGGGGGTTTTCCAATAGCGGGCTTCTGGACTGACGATTTTCATGAAGAATTCATGTATACTGGCACCGACGTGAAGGAGAAACATGGTGGGACGCCCCAACACAATTGCGATTGACGGCCCCGCAGGGTCGGGAAAGAGTTCAGTGTCTGTTCGGCTGGCAGAGCGCCTGGGCTTCCTCTTTTTTGATACCGGCGTGTTCTACCGGGCTCTGACCTACCTCGTGCTTCAGGCCGGGCTGGCAGTGGATGATGAGGCCGCGATTGTCAACTTGCTGGCGGTTCATCCCTTGCAAATCCAGCGCGCCGAGGGCAGTGACTATCGCTTGCTGGCGGGGGCTGTGGATATAACGGGCTTCTTGCGCAGCGCTGAGGTTGAGCAGCATGTTTCGCAGGTGGCGCAGTTGCCCCAGGTGCGGGCCGCGCTGCTGCCCCTCCAGCAGCAAGTTGGGCAGCAGGGCAATATCATCATGGCCGGGCGGGATATTGGCACGGTTATTTTGCCAGAGGCAGACCTCAAGCTCTTTATTGATGCGTCGCCGGCAGAACGTGCCCGGCGGCGCCACCAGCAGCTCCGCGACCAGGGTCAGGATGCCGTGTTGGCCGATATTGAAAAGGCCATGGTGGAGCGAGACCGGATCGATAGTGAGCGGGCTGTGGCGCCGCTTGTCATGGCCAATGATGCCATTTACATCATGACGGATAACCGCAGCCTGGAAGAAGTTGTTCAACAAATTTATGATATGATCGAGGCATCTTAGCCATTCTCAGGATGCGCTGTGTCGAATACTCGCCGCTTTCCGATTGAACGTTTTTACTTTGGGCAACTCCTGCGCGATGGCAACCCCATTGGGGCGCCAGGGGTGATCGGGATGACGCCCAATGTCGGCACGGATCAGATTCAGGAAAGTCTGCGGTTGGCGCGCATCTCGCCGCCGCCGCGTGGCAGTGCCCCTGACCTCCCCAGTACCCTGGGGCTATTTCGCTCTGGCCAGGCCGAAACCTTCATCTTGCTCAAAGCGCAGCGCACCCCAGAAGGGCACCCGATGCTGGTCTATTGGTTGGTGCCAGAGGTGGCCCTGCGCTGGATGGGGGGCAATTTTTCTTATTTTGAATCGCTGGGCTACCAGGATGTCCAGGGCTTTGCCCAGGTGCGGCGCGACCTCACCCCGCTCAGCCTGGATGACCCCCAGCCTTATGAAGGAGAAGATCAGGTCGAGCTGCTCTACGACCTGTTCCGCTTTTGTGGCGACAAGATCAAAAACGTGGAAGGGGTGCTGGCAGCACTCATCCACAACCAACCGATTGCCATCCTGAACGCGCCGCAGAACCTCACGCAGCGGTTGCGCTTTATCCAGGGTTTGCTGGCGCTTTTACCGGTGCCTGCGCGCACCAACATCACCTGGGCCAGCGGCACCAGTAACCCCGCAGAAACCCTGACGCAAATCAAATTTCTGTATAACACGCCCTCCCCGGCGGATCATCTGGTGTATGATTGGGCCCAGGGCGAGCTACTCAACGCCCCCCCGCCGGATAAATACAGCAAGTTTATCGCCTCTCAGCTGCGCCTGGATGCCTCACTGGTGGTGGAAACAACGGTCTCTATTGCCAAAACGGCCATCTGGCGGGCCATGCGCAAAGAGAGCCTGGCACAGGCGCTCTATGTGGCTTCGCGGCGGGCTGCTGTTGATAGCGCCGTGCAGAATAACCAGCCTGCTGACCGCGAATTGGTAGCCGCGATTTTGCGCCAGGACCCCACCCTTGCAGATGAAATGCGGGTGCTGTATGCCCGGCACCTGGTGGCCTTTACGCTGGCGCTCAATGACCAGCCCGAACATGCGGATGTGATCCCGCTGGTGGCCGCGGCCAATAGCAGCGTAGCCGAAGCCGTGATGCAACAACTGCGTGATGCGCTCGCGCAGGACCATCCCCTGAGCGTGCTGAACCTGATGCAGCGTTGGGTGGAGCACATCCCGCAGACCAGCACCCAGGGGTGGGTCCAGATTGCGCACCTGGCCGCTACACAGCACGTGAAGAGCCTGTTGGATGATGGGCAGGTCTCGCAGGTGCTGACGTTTTTGCACAGCGTCACCACCTGGGATGCTCGCCTGCACGTTGAAGAGCTGGTCCCGCGCCTGATGAGCGTCGTCTTGCCGATGACCGGCCAGGAGCATCGCCTGGTGCGGGTGCTGTTTGAACTGGCCGTGCGCTATCTGCCGGCCGGCAGCTTCCAACGCTTTATGAGCAATCCTCAGGTGTTGCGGCTCATCCCGCAGCGCTTGCAACGCGTGGTTTACTTTCTGGCCCCAGAGGCTCAGTCTGCTGCACCGCCGCAGTTACTCGTCCAGGCGGTGGCCGACCTGCCCCCAGATTTTGCGCTGTTGGCGCTGGTTCGGCTGACGGAGTGGGCGTTGCAACTCCGGCGGTTGGCGCTCATCGATACCGCGACGATCAATGGGTTGCTCAAGGTCGCGCACACGCCCCTCCTTCACCAGCACCGCGAGGTCTTTGCAACGTTGCTGGCGGAGTTCACGCCGCCAGCCATGTTACGGCGGCTGGACTCTGGCTTGTTGATCGCGCTGCCACAGTTCGCCATGTTGCTCCAGCGCCCCAATGATGTCGTCCTGTTGCTGGAACGGCTCCAGAACGAGGTCTTTACCGTCGATCGGCTGCCCTTGCTCCTGGACCTGGTGGGCAAGGTCTTTGCCAGCGCCGCGCTGGACCCGGCTGGCTACGAGGCTATCTTCCAACGCATGGATAACAGCAAAGTACGCCTGGAGGCTCGGGTTCGGGCTCAGTATGCCGCGCTGCATGGTGCCCGCTGGCAGCCTGAGTACCGCGATCTGGCGCAAAGGCTCACCCGGTTGCTCTATAACGACCCGCGTTTGATGCCCGTCATCGGGGCGGAGCAAGGCTTGAACCTGCTGCGCTTCTTTGTGGTGCGCAAAGATGCTATTCAGGTCTTGCAGGTTGGTTCTGTGTTGTTGGAACTGGCGCTCCAGCTAGAAGAAGCCGGTGTGGACCTGGTCATCAGTATGTGGGAGTTGCTGCGCGGGGAGCGCCAGATTGAAGCCGCTGGGATTGAGATCGTGTGCCGCTATGTGCGCCAGGCAGATCGCCAGCAGGCTGCTCGGCTCCCGCGTATTTTTGCACAGAAGCTTGGCCCGGAATGGGGCGAGCGCTTGCAAGCCACCTACATTGTACGGCTCTTGCTGGGCGACCGCAGCCTGATCGAATTTGCCGAGGCGTTGCACCTGGCCGCCCAATTCTTTATTGACCTGGCCACCCCCTACCACGAAAGCAAAGAGCGCCCCCCGGCCTACCGCATCCGCGATAACCTGGACCCGATGAGCGGTCATCTGTCGGAGGAGGATCGGAAAATACTGGCGGAGCAGTTGCGCTTCCTGGCGCAAAGCGTGTTCTACATCGGGGAGCAACGCCGCAACCAGCGCCAGACTGATCAACTGCACACCGCCTTGCTCACCAACGAGGCTGCCCCGCAAAACGCCTGGGATATGCTGGTGTTCCTGGGGGGCTACTTGCCGAACACAAGACCGCGCCCCTGAACCTGGCTTTGAAAACGCCCGGCCATGTTTTCGGGAACCGCTCGGCCAGCATGCTGTTGCAGGAAGTGCGCGTGATTGCGGAGCTGTTCCACAACCTGTTGCAGGCCTTCCCGCTCGACCAGCCGCGCACCCTCAAGAAAGAAGCTTTTGAAGCAGAAATTCAAAGCCTGTGGGAGATGCTTTCGCTCTATCAGCAGCGAGAGAGCGAACCCAAGCTGGCAAACGACTCTCAAAATCTCACGGCCATCATCCTGACGCTGTGCCGAGGGGTGAAGGAGCGCATTTTTTCGGCGCGGCAACTGGAATATGGCAAACGCGGTCCAGAAAGTGGGCTGGAAACCTTGCTGTGGACCAGTGGCTATTTTGGGCGGTTACACACGACCTCATGAAGTCTCGCAGATGGTGGCACTGGGCCTGGCTGGGGCTGGCATGTTGCCTGGCAGGGTGTGGCATCCTGAACTCGGAGCCTGCACCAACCCCAACCACGCCCCGCCTGCCAGACGCTGCCGCCAGCTACGCAAACCCAGCGCGCGATGCCCAACTTTCCGTGACCCTGGAGCGCCTGAGCTGGATCGCGGAAGCCCCCGCTCAGGAAGTCCAGGTGATCGCGGTGCTAGCAGCAGGTGATGGACAACCTGCTTATCTGGTTTATCCGGCCCGCCAACCGGGCGTGCCTGCGGACGAAGCGCTGGTGCTGGACCGTTTTCCGCTGGAGGTGGATGCCTCGAGCGCACAACTCTGGGTGCTGGCCTTGCGCTATCGCGCCTATCCGGTCCCAGGTGCGCCTTCTCCTGAGGACCTGGGCTGGTTACTGGCGTGGCAGGTGGATCAGTTGCGGTCTGGTGGCGAGTTCCCGGTTAACCCTGTAGCGAGTCTGGTTGCTGCGGATGCAGGCGAACTGCTCCCCTGGTTTGGGGGGGTGGAAGTGCTGGACGAACTGGCCGCCGAAATTGATGGCAGCCAGAGCGGAGCGCAACAGGTGCAGGGCCTCTACGAGCAAATGCAACTGGCCTACAACACGGTGCTTGCGCCCTTGCCGCTCATCCGCCCACCCGAAGAAACCGCAGCACCCAGCCCCACCACAGCTCTGGAAGGCTATCGCCGCGTCGTTTATGAAGATTTTGCGGACGCGCAAAGCAACTTCACCTGGTTCGTGGATTCGGACAACCGCCAGACCTATGCCGCCAGCCTGGTCAACGGCGCCTATCAGATCGAGCTTTTGGGTAAAGATGCCTGGCGCGACTATCCGCTTTCCTGGGGGAGCTTACAAGGGCTGTTTTTTGATAATTACGTGGTGCGGGCACGGGTGCGGGTGGCCAACAGCGGCTTTCTGATGCGCTATGGGCTGTGGTTACACTACCTGGACGACCGCAATTTTCTGTATTTTGGGTTAGAAAACACCGGGCGCTATCGGGTGGCGCGCTTCCGTAGCCGCTACCTGGAGCTGCAAAACTGGACCGCCAACAGCGCCATCCTGCCAGGGACACAGGCGAACGAACTGGAAGTGCGCGTGGAAGGCAACAGTTACACCTTAAATATCAATGGGCAGGGGGTGATCACGGTGGCAGATGATGCATTTGATGTGGGGCGCATCGCCTTTTTTTGCTATGCAGAAACTGAGGTTACGCCCCAGGAGCCAGCCGTTTGTTTGCTGGAAGCGTTAGAAGTCTGGATCCCACAGGGCGCGCCTTTCCCCCTCGCCAGTCCCACCCCGGCGGAATAATCGGTTATTCTGACCATACTCCCCCTGCGTGTTCCGCTTTATCATGAAGGCACATTTGACTCAAGCTCAGTTAGAGGTGCTCTGATGGTTGTTGAACCCCGCTATGCTGTACCCGACCAACATTTGATCCCGCTGGTTGATTATCCCACCGGCATGATGCCTATCCCGCCCTCCAAAATGTTCATCATCAAGCTTGCGTTGGATCAATATAAAGAAAAAGCTGGCGCTGATGCCACTGTGTTTGATGCCTCGCAGGGCGACGGTGGCGCCAGTTTAAGCGGTGTGCCGCCGGAGATCATCATGCAAGCTGCGGAAATGCAGGTCAAGCATGGCTCTGGCTACGACAAGCCCTATGGCTACGATGGCTTTCGTAAAGCCGTGGTAGAAGCCTACTGGAACATCAAGCCAGAAACCGGCTGGGGTGTGCCAAATGTGGTGGCTGGCATCGGTGGGCGCGACGTGCTGATGAAAGCCTTCGACGCCATGATCCACTGTGGGCGCGGCTACGTGGGCGATGTGTTGCTGACTTCGACCGTGCCGTGGATTAGCTACAACTGGGGGCCCTATGCCGCTGGTTTGAACGTGCTGCGCGCCCCAGGTGACGAAAATGATGGTTGGGCGCTCAATGAAGACAACCTGACCGAAGCCGTGCGCTTTGCCCAGGCCCAGGGGCGGCACATCGCCGGGATGCTGATCACCTCTCCAGATAACCCAACCGGGCTAACGCTGCCGCTGGAACGCCAGATTGCACTGGCCCGCAAAGCCCTGGAGCTGGGGGTGGGTTTTGTCCTCTTTGACTGGATTTACCACTGGATCACCGAAGGCCAACCGCACGACATCAACCAGGTGTTGCTGGCCTTCTCGCCAGAGGAGCGCAACCGCCTGATGTTTTTAGACGGCCTCACCAAGTCGATGGGGGCTTCTAATGTGCGCAGCGCGCACCTCATCGCCTCGGAAGAGGTCACCAAGTTCATCGTCAGCCGGGCTTCGCATGGGGTGTTCCCGAACTACTTTAGCCAGGCTGTGGCGGTGGTGGCCTACGAAATGGGCTTTGGCAAGGCTGCCGCCAGCACCATCCAACCCACCAACGCCAGCCGCAAGGTCTTGCGTAAGCTGCTGGAAGACCATGGCTACCGGCACATCATGGGGGATGGCTACTATGCCTTCGTGGATGTTTCCCGCTATTGCCATGATGGCTTCGACTCCATCGAGATTGGCACCCGCCTGGCAGAGAATCACGGCGTGGCGGTGGTGCCAGGTACCCACTTCTCCGAAGCCGGGAGCAAGTGGTTCCGCTTCTCTTACGCAACCCCGCCGGAACGCACCGAAGGGGCTTTCTGGCGGATGCATGAGGGCTTGAACGCCCTAGCCTAAGGCATAGATAGCCAGTGCCGGGCAAACACACAGCAGATAGAAAACGTGGAGGGCGGCGGCAAAGCGCAAAAGTCGCCGCCCCAACTGCCGGGTCGCGGTGTTGCGCCGCAGGGCATAGTTAGCGCCAATGACCAACCCGGTAATGGGCAACAGAGACATGAGCACCAGGGCAGCAGGCACGGCCCCCCCCAGCCCGATTTCGTTCAGCGCCTTGTCCCGGTGTAAGGGTCGCATCTTTCCCTCCTGCTATTCGAGGTAGTCGCGCAAGGGGCGGCTGCGGTTGGGCTGGCGCAGCTTGCGGAGCGCCTTGGCTTCAATTTGCCGGATGCGCTCGCGCGTGACACCGTAGTAGCGGCCTACTTCTTCCAGGGTGTGTTCCTGCCCGTCTTTCAAGCCAAAGCGCATTTCCAGCACTTCGCGCTCGCGCTCGTTGAGGACGTGCAGCGCATCGCGGATTTGCTCCTTCAGGAGCTGGCGCGTGGCCGAGTCTACCGGGCCGGGCATCTTATCGTCTTCGATAAAATCGCCCAGCAGGCTGCTGTCTTCCTGGCCCACGGTCATTTCCAGCGACATCGGCTCCTGAGAGATGCGCAGGATCCGCCGAATCTTGTTCGCTTCGCGCCGCAACTTGCGGTAGAGCGCCGGGTCAATGCGTTCCAGGCGGTCATTAGCCTCGCGGATGGCCCGGATTTTCGCGATCTCTTCGGCTTCTAAGAAGTTCATCTCGATGGCCAGGTCCTCGGCGGTGGGTTCGCCACCTTTTTCCTGGGTGAGGTCGCGTTGAACGCGCATCAGGCGGTTGATGGTCTCGACCATGTGCACCGGAATACGGATCGTGCGGGCCTGGTCGGCAATCGCCCGGCTGATGGCCTGCCGAATCCACCAGGTGGCATACGTGCTGAACTTATAGCCTTTGGTGTGGTCGAACTTTTCCACGGCGCGCAGCAGGCCAATGTTCCCCTCCTGGATGAGGTCCAGAAAGCTGATGCCGCGCCCCATGTAGCGCTTGGCCACGCTCACCACCAGGCGTAAGTTGGCCCGTGTGAGCGCTTCGGTGGCTTCTTCGCTGCGGAAGTGCGCGGAGATGATGGCATCTTCCAGTTGGTCATCATAGCGGCGGGGCTGCTCTGCAAACCAGGCATCCAGCACTTCGGGCGTGGGTGGGGTGTTGTGCTCGCGGATGTACACCCGACAGCGCGTCAGCAACGCCGCCGGAAAGAGATAGAGAATGTGAAACACACGGAACAGCGCAAAAGCCAGGTTGTTCCATTGATCATCGCGGCCCCAGTTGCCTTGCAGCAGGTAGCGCCGCATGTAGGAGTCGCCCTCGCCCTGCCAGGTGTGCTGGAGCTGCTGGGCTTCTTGTAGGATGTCATCGAACTCTGGCGGGGGCGCGCTGGCTTTGGCAGCCAGCTTTTGTGCGGTTTGCCAGTGCTTCCAGGCTTGCTGGTAGAGGTGGCTGTAGAGCTGGCGCGGGGAGGGCGGCCCGTCCAGGTCGGCTTCCAGGCGTTGGCGCTGGGCCTCCAGATCATGGATGCTGACGATCTGCGCGGCGAGCCAGTTTTCGCGGTTTTGGTCCAGCAGCTCGACCTGGCCAATTTCCTTCAGGTACATGCGCACGGGGTCATCAGCAATGGCGCCCGCATCGCGCGGCAGCAAGAAGGGTTCCTCGTCATCGTCGTCCATGTCATCATCCAGGTCGAAATCATCGTCACTTTCAAGGTCATCGTTCTCCACTTCGACCTCAAGTTCGTCATCCGACCCCACCAACTCGATCTGATTGGCCTCGAGTTGCTCCAGGAAGTCCTGCGCGTCTTCGCCTTCGGGGTCCTCAAAGAGGCGCATAACTTCGGCTTCATCCAGTTGTTTTTGGCGACGGCCTTTCTCAAGCAGCGCCGCCAGCTCCGCGCTTGGTTTTTGCTTTGACATCAAGTTTCCTCTAGACCGGATTGCTCCCGTTGCCGCGCAGATGGGCCGCCTGCTGGGGCATGATGAGATATTCTACACCCTTACCGATTGCGGCGTCCAATGCCCGAAGCCGCTGCATGAGGGGAGTGACCTGGGCGCCATAGTGCAGCGCTTCGTCCTCCTCGCCTTGTTCTTCGGCAGCCAGTTGCAGGAAGTAAAGGTCTTTTTGCTGCCGTTGCAGGCGCTCGCGCCGTAACCTGAGCGCCAAAAGGGTGAGTTCTGCTGCGGTGTTGCTGCTGCCCCCACCGAAGCGTTGTTGTTGCTCGCGCTGCACAGAGGCCATTTCGGTGGCGTGCAACCGCCCCGCGCGTTGGACAAATACCGCCAATGGCTCTGCCAGGATTTCATTGAGCAAGGGGTGCAGGTCGCGCGGGAGGGCGTCTTGCAGATAATCAACGGGGTTTTGCTGGTCTTGCTGGCAGGCGGCATGCACACACTGAAAAATCACCTGGTGCTCGGCGCTGGAAAAATCGTCCAGGTGGATGGGCAGGGGGCGCCCCTCGTTCACACTCTGGTCCACCAGGCGCAAGACCCGGTTGACCTCGAACAAGCGCATGGGGTCCAGCAACAGCAAAGCCAGCAGGCGGCGCTCCAACGCGCTCCCCTGGGGCACAACGTGCGCTGATGGGGGATTGGCCTGTGCGGGTTCGGGCAAGGGCGCCGCCGGGCGGTGGCGCAGGGCAGCGGTCCGTTGCATGGTTTGCCCTGTGGCCCACTCCACCATGGCGCGCGGGTCCAGGCGCAGCTTTTGCGCCAGCAACTGCATGTTA
>JAAUUD010000104.1 GCA_012031655.1 Anaerolineae bacterium
AGGCCGCCGAGCGGGGCTTCCTGTGGGTGTATAACCGCCCCTGCACGGCGCTCAATTTTCTGGAATGGCAGCTTTCGCATACGGGGGTGGTACATGGCGCGCAACTCACGCGCGCAGTCCCTTACCCACCGCTCTGGACCCGCTATTCGCCGGACTTTACCGCCCGGCAGATCGACCGTTTTCTGCGCCACCTGAGCGTCGCGTATTGGCAGGACTACGCGCCGGGCCTTACCGCGCGCCTGGTAATGGAAGTCGAGGGGGCGGGGGGCGGCCTCTGGCACCTGGTTGCGGCCCCGGATGGCGGCCTGGCCGGGCCGGGTGCTTTGCCGGAGGCGGATTTTCACCTGCGCTTTGCCAACCCGGCGGTGCTGTTTGGCGTATTTACGATGGAACTGCCCCTGCTGGTCGCCTGGCAAGCGGGCAGTTGCGCATGGAAGGCGATGGCAGTGCAGCGCTCCGCTGGCTGCGGCTGTTCAGCGCCACGCCGCCGCGACCCTGAAGGCGGCGGCGTGGGTGCAAGAGGTCTGTTAGAAATTTGGACAACTTGTGTAAACTGTAGTAGACTGTCCGCTTGTTGTGATCTCCATTAATTCCACTTAGTTTTCCCCGTTTTCAAGGAGGTTTTCCCGTGAAGAAGCAGTTTACCGTATTGGCAGCCCTCGCCCTGATCGTCGTGATGCTGGTGCCCAATTTTGCCACCGCTCAGGACCTCTCCGGCGAGCTGGAAATCTTCTCCGTGGTGGGCCGGTGACGAAGGTCCCGCGTTGGAACGCCCTGATCGAACTCTACAACGAGCAGTACCCCGGTGTTGAAGTGATTAACGCCACCGTGACCGGTGGTTCTGGCGTGAATGCCCGCGCCGTCCTCAAAACCCGCATGTTGGGTGGCGAGCCGCCCGCGACCTTCCAGGTGCACGCCGGTGAAGAACTGACCGGAACCTGGGTGGTGGCCGACCGCATGGAAGACCTGACCTTCCTCTTTGAGGAACAGGGCTGGTTTGATGTCTTCCCCAGCCAGCTGATTGACCAGATCACCTACGAAGGCGGCATCTACAGCGTGCCGGTGAACATTCACCGCTCCAACGTGATGTGGTACGTGCCCGCCAACCTGGAGCAATGGGGCGTGGAAGTGCCCACCAGCATGGATGAGTTCTTTGCCGCTTGCGAAACCCTGCAAGGCCAGGGTATTGTGCCGCTGAGCCTGGGCGAAGCCTGGACCCAGAACCACCTGTGGGAAAGCGTGGCGCTGGCCGTGCTGGGCCCGGATGCCTGGAACGGCATCTGGAGTGGCGAGACCGACCCGGCTGGTGCCGAGATGGTCGAAGTGTGGGACACCTTTGGCCGCGTGCTGGATTGCACCAACCTGGCCGAAGATGCTGCGGGTCTCTCTTGGCAGCAGGCCACCGACATGGTGATGAACGGCGAAGCCGCCTTTAACATCATGGGCGACTGGGCCGCCGGTTACATGACCACCACCCTGGGCCTGACCCCCGGCGAAGGCTACGGCTACGCGGCCTTCCCTGGCACGGATGGCATCTTTATGTGGCTGTCGGACAGCTTTGGCCTGCCGGTGGGCAGCCCCAACCGCGATGCCACCATCGCCTGGCTGACCCTGCTGGGCTCGGTGGAAGGCCAGAACGCCTTCAACCCGCTGAAGGGTTCCATCCCGGCCCGCGTGGATGCCGTGGATGCGGCCCCGGATGCCTACAACGCCTACCTGCAAGACACCGCCGCAGCCTGGGCAGACAACACGCTGGTTGGTAGCCTGGTGCACGGCACCGCCGCCAACGAGCGCTTCATGGGCGACTTCAACCAGGTGATGGAAATCTACCAGGCCAGCCGTAGTGCTGTGGCTGCCGCGAATGCGATGGCGGCGGTTTGCATCCAGTCCGGCGCCTGCGGTGGCGGGATGTAAGCGGGTCCGCACCTAACCTGAATGTGTTTGACAGAGCCTCCGCCCCGGCGGGGGCTTTTTGATACTTTTGCAAATCTGCAGAGCAATAGGTCTGTTCGGTGTACAACTATCCAGAATATTTCGTTTAGAGGGATGGGTTGCAATGCGAAGTCCGCGCGATCGTTTGATTGCTTTTTTCATGCTGTTACCTTCTCTGGTGTTGTTAGCAATTTTTGTGTATGGCTTCATTGGCCAGACCATCCAGACCTCCACCACGGACTGGGGGCGCGACCAGGCCACCGCCCTGGCCGAAGACCCGCCCATCAAGAGCGTGGGGCTGGAAAATTACGAGAACCTGATGACCGACCTGTTGGAGTTCCCTTTCCGCAATGCGCTGGTGAACACCTTTTTCTTTACGGTCTTCTTTGTGGGTGGGGCCATCGTGCTGGGTTTTTTGCTGGCGTTGCTGCTGGATCAGCGGATCGCCGGGGAAGGGCTGTTCCGCACGACCTTTTTGTTCCCCATGGCGCTTTCGTTTGTGGTGACGGGCACCATCTGGCGCTGGATGTTGCAGCCCAGCGGCGGCATCAATGCCCTGCCAGAGCGGATGTTGGGCCTGGGCGTGCTGGACTTTCAGTGGACCAACAGCCGCGAGGTGCGCTTGCCCTTCCAATGGCACGAGGTGCCGCAATACCTCACCTACCTGGGGCTGGCGGTGCTGGGCTTTCTGGCTTTTAATGCGTTGCTGGCGCGCCGTTGGCGCCCCGTGGGGATTTTAGCAGCTCTGGCCGTGGGCCTGGTGGCGCTGCAAGCCCTGGAATTCTGGGAGAACACCATCTGGCCCCGCTGGATGACGCCACCACGGAAACGCTCATCGCGCCCAAGGGCTACAACATGGCGCTGACGGGCGTCATCCTGGCGGCAGTCTGGCAGATGTCTGGCTATACCATGGCGATGTTCCTGGCGGGCATTCGTGGCGTCTCGGAGGAGCTGCGCGAAGCGGCACGGGTGGATGGGGCGACCGAATTGGGCGTGTACAGGCGTATTGTGCTGCCCCAACTGCGGCCTATCACCCTCTCTGCGATGATCGTGCTGGGGCACATCTCGCTGAAGATCTTCGACCTGGTGTTTGCCATGGCCGGGCCAGACAACGCGCAGACCGTGGTGCCGGGTTTGCTGGTCTATACGCAGGGCTTCCGCTCCAACGATTTTGCGGTGGCGGCGGCGATTGCCGTGATCATGCTGTTCTTCGTGGCGCTGGTCATCATCCCATATTTGTGGACGCAACTGCGCGAGGCGCGCTAGCGGAGGAAGCCCCCATGCAAAATGCGTTTGAAACCCTGTTTGAAGACTGGCTGTATGCCGGTGTGTTGCTCCCGATTGCCAACTGGCTGTGGAACCGCCTGCTGGACCTGATCGAATTGATCATGATGAACTACGCCACGCCAGATTACGTGGGGCTGGCGCTGGGCCTGGCGGTGGCGCTGGTGCTCATCGTGCGGGTGCGCGGCGTGGCGCCCCGGTGATCACGGCGGCGGGGGTGGGTGGCGCGCTGTTGGGCTATCTGCTGGGCTGGCTCATCGGCGTGAGCATCATCCCGATTGGGCTGGTGTTGCTGTTTGTGGCAAACGACCTGGCTCAGCAACCGCACGTCAGCACACGCTTGCTCATCAGCCGAACTCTGATCTACGGGGCGCTGGTTGTGCTGCTGACCGCCTATCTGGTGCCGATTTACATGGTGGTGGTCACGACCTTCAAGGACCCGGCAGAGATCAACCTGCCCACCGCCTGGAACCTGCCAGAGGAGTTCTACCGCGACAGCTTTGATGAGGTCATGGCGGAGTTCGGGCCGCGCCTGCGCAATAGCGCCATTCTGGTGACCTTTGCCACGGCACTTTCGGCTATCCTGGGCTCAATGAATGGCTATGTGCTCTCCAAATGGCGCATCCCGGGCGAGAAAGTCCTGTTCCCGTTGATGCTGTTCGGGATGTTCATCCCCTATCAGGCCATCCTCATCCCGCTGTTTGACTTTATGCGCGAGGTGGGCCTGTACGGCGGCTTGCCGGGCCTCATCCTGATCCATGTGGTCTATGGCTTGCCCATCACCACGCTGATCTTCCGCAATTTCTATGTGGAAATCCCGGATGAAATGCTGGAAGCCGGCGCGATGGACGGCGCCGACTTCTTTGGGCTGTATCTGCGGATCGTGTTTCCGCTCTCGTTGCCGGGCTTCGTGGTGGTGATCATCTGGCAGTTCACGCAGATCTGGAACGAGTTCCTGTTTGCCATCACGATGACCAGCAACCGCTTCCAGCCGATCACCGTGGGGCTTTCTCAGTTGGCGGGCGGCGAGGCGGTGAAGTGGAACCTGCCCATGGCCGGGTCTATTGTGGCTGCCCTGCCGCCGCTGATCGTTTATATCATCCTGGGCCGCTACTTTATCCGTGGCTTGCTGGCCGGGTCCATCAAGGGCTAGGCGCCAAGTAGCGGGCTATGCTGGGGCGCTCTCGGCCATATCCAGCGCCAGGGTGCTCCAGCTTTGTTGCGCCGGGCCGTAGCCCTGGCCGCTGAGCGGGTTAAAGTACTCGTGAAAGCCGTTTTGCTGGACCATTTGCAGGGTTTGGTTGGCCAGGTGGCGGGCTTCTTCTGCATAGCCGTAGCGCAGCAAGCCGCGATAGATGAGCCAGTTGACGCTGGGCCAGACGTTGCCGCGCCAGTAGCGGTCTTCAGCGAAGTGTGGGTCATCGCTGGGCGTGGTGGGCACCGGGTAGACGGTCCAGAAGTGCGCTGCGGTGAGTTGCGCCACCAGGGCAGCGGCCTGTTCCGGCCTGGCACAACCGCCAAACAGCGCGATGAACGGCGCGGCACTGGGCCCGAGTAGCGGTGTTTCGTCCGGGCCGCTCAGGTCGGCTCCAACTTCGGTTGAGAGGAGCTTGTGCTGCACGGCCTGCTGCACGGCGCCTGCCTCCGCCCGCCAGAGCGCGCCATCCGCGCCCAGTGCATCCGCGATATCTGCCAGGGCTTCCAGATCCGCCGCACGGATGGCGTTAAAGTCCAGCGCCTCGACCGCAAAGCTCCCCGCCGCCTGGAGCCGCTCTGCATGGCAGCCCTGAGCGCGCAGTTGCGCGACCAGCGCATGTCGGGCCGCCTTGGATTGCTCGTCTGTGGGGTGTTCCAGGCCCATGGGGGCATCCCAGCGGGGGTGGGCATCCCAGCCGCTCTCCCAGGGGTGGATGAGCGTCACCAGGTGGTCGCCATCGGGGTCGCGGCGGCGGTTGAACCAGGCGTGGACCTGGACCAGGCGCGGGAAGAGCGCCGCCAGAAAATCAAGGTCTGGGTGGCGCTGGTGCACCAGCCAGGCCGCCACCGCGATCAGCGGCGGTTGGGTGATGATGCTGCGCCTCCGCTGGCCCCACAGGTCGCTGCCATCGCCATTCCAGTAGGCCATGTGCGGGATCATGCCCGCGTCATCGCCTTCGGTCACCTGGTGTTCAACCACGCTCAGCAGCTCATCGCGGGCCATGCCGGGGTTAAACCAGCGGTAGACAATGGCATGAAAACAGGAATCCCATAACCATTGATATTCATAGACCATGGGGGCAGGGCGGGTGTAGCGAAAGCCCCGGCTACGGATCTGGTTGCCGTGCAACAGGTGCGCGCATTGTTCCATAAAAACGGGGTGCCGTATGGGGATCGTGCGAATGGTGGTCATGGGTCCTCCTTAGGGGGTTGAGCAGGCTTCGATGCTATGCCCAGGCCATAAGCGGCGTTGGGCCAGGCGAACCAGTGCCGAGACACCACGCGGAAGTCGCCCGGGGCATAGGCTTCGGGGAGGGCGCCATCCCACTGTGCAGCGCGGTGCAGGCGCTCCAGAAAAGCCGCGTAGCGGGCTGGGTCGCCCTGGGCGCTGGCCATCAACAGGCCCTGTACATCGCCCAGCGGCCAGGGTGCCCGCGTATGCACGGAACCCAGCCCGCCAGCATAGCTGCCACCCTGGTTGCTTTCGGAAAAAGCAAAGGCCAGCGTGGCTTGCCAGGTGGGGTCCGTCGCCGGGCAAAAGCCCCACTGGGGTGCCAGGGCCAGCGGCAGGTCGTTGGCATCGTGATAAAAGTGCGCTTGCCCAGTGCCGTCAATTGCATAGGCAAAGAGCCGCCTGCCCTGGTGCTCCAGGGCAAAAGCGCGCCAGATGGCCGCATGCAGGGCCGCTGCCTGGGCAGGATAATCCCCGGCCAGGGGCAGGGCCGCCAGGCGGGTGAGCGTGTACCACAGCAAAACATGGCTGGAAAAGTGATAGGGGTAGGCGATGGGATCATCGGCGGGGGTTTCTTCGGTGGGCAGCAGCCAGCCCTGCCCGCGCGCCAGGATGCCTTGCAGCGTGGGTGCGATGTGCGGGCGCAGGCGCTCCAGGGTGGCATGGTCGTCCGTGGCCAGGGCATAGTCGGCCAGCTCCAGCAACGGGAATATCTGCTGGTCGAGCTGGTAGCCCCGGTCTTTGACCTGCCCATTGGCCAGGTAGGCCCGGCCCCAGGCGCCATCCGGGCGTTCGGCTTGCTCAAACAGCCACAGCAGGTGCCGCCGCACGATCTCCGGCCCACCGCCGCTGGGCCAATCCAGCAGCAGGCGCGCAACATAATAGGCATCTCGGTTCCACGAAAGCGGCAGCAGCATGTGGTCAGTCAGCAGGCACCGCGTTTCGCCCACCGGGATGGCCATCTGCCAGCCATAGAGCAACCCGCGCCGCAGCAGGAGGTCCTCCGGGGTGCTGCTCCAGCGGACCCGCCAGGCTTCCAGCGTGGCGCGGAGCAGGCCCAGCGCGTGGGCGGCGCTCAAGTGACCGGGGGTGGCCGCCGCCCCCAGCGGGCGCAGGCTCAGCTGATAAACCAGCACATCAGCTTGCGGCGTAAACTCGCCCTGCACGGTCCAGCGCCCATCGGGGAGTTGGGTTTGGTCCCAGGCCGCCGGGAGTGGCCCGCTCAGCCAGGCAGACGCCCCCAGCGCCGGGTTGATCAGGTGCAGGGTTCGGGCGTGGCCTGGAGCGTGTTTTCTAGCGGGGGCAGGGGCAGCACGCCGCCTTCGGTGAGCTGCGTATAGGCGCAACGTTGCAGGGCCAGCGACCCAGACCAGCGCAACGGCCCGCTGGGCGTCACCTGCCAGAGCTGCACCAGGTCGGGGGCGTCGGCGGATTCCGGTACAAAGGTAATCACCTCAACCTGGCGCCCATCTGCCAGGCGCAAGCGCAGGTAGGGGATTGCATCTTCCAGCAGGTAAGCGGCGTGTTCTGTGATGGGTGCGGCGAATTGCAGCCCAAAGCCGCGATTGCTGAGCGGGTCGGTGGGTGTGGGTTCTTCTGCCAGGCTGCGCCGGAAGGCGCGCACCGCCGCCGGGTTATGGCGGTCGGCATCGGGGAAGGGCGGCGCAGAGGTCAGGGTTTGGTAGCCGTGCTGGGGGTGATAGGCGTTGAGGGCCAGCAGGCGACCATCGCTACGCAGGCTGCCCGTGATGCCCCGCGCCCCAAAGTCCAGCGGTTTACGATGCGCGATGGGGCCCAGGCGGCGCGCCTGGGGGTTGCCCAGGTGGTCCAGAAGCGGCGGCGTGATGCTCATGTGGTGGGTTCCCTTTACCAGCCGCCCAGCAACAGGCGGAAGACATCCCAGGCGGCGTCGAAATCCGGCAGCGCGAACCAGACCCAGCCCAGCGTCACATAATGAAAAGTCAGCAGCACGCCCGCCACAGTCCAGGCGGCCTTGCGGCGCGGATGCTCCCCCAGGCGGCGGTACCAGGCGCGGGTGCGGTCGCTCCATTTTTGTGGATAAAGAGCGCCACCCCATGCCAGGCGCCCCAGATCATGAAATTGACCGTTACCCCATGCCACAGTCCGATGACCAACATGGTGGCCAGGTGGCTCGCAAAGACGATCAGATCGGGATTGGGGCGGGGTTTGCGGCGCAACAGGGCGCGGCTGAGCGGCGAGAACACATAAAAGCGCGCCCAGTTGCTCAGGGTCATGTGCCAGCTTTGCCAGAAGGCGGTGATGTTGTTCTTCAGGTAGGGGCGGTCGAAGTTTTCCGGCAGGGTTACGCCAAACAGGATGCCAATGCCAATGGCGATGTCGGTGTAGCCGCTGAAATCCAGATAGAGCCGGAAGGCATAGGCATAGAGCAGCAGCCAGGCTCCGGCGCTGGTCTGAAGTTGCTCTGCATTGGCGGCGTTCAGCGCAAAGAGGGCCAGGGTATCGGCCAGCACGAACTTTTTGAACAGTCCGACCGCAATCCGCCCCAGGCCGACCGTCACCCGTGGCGCGGCAAAGAGCCGCTCGGTGGGCAGGCGCTCCCAGTCCTCGCGGAAGCGCTCGGCGCGGTCGATCGGCCCGGCGGTAAAGGCCGGGAAGAAGATGACGAAGGTCAGGTGCTCGCGCAGGGGCAGGTGCGGCAGGCGCCCGCTCTGGCGGTCGCGCAGCAGGTGAATCAGGCGGAAGGCCACGTAGGAGAAGCCCAACCATTGCAGGTCGTTCACGCTGGCCAGATCAGTCGATTGCCCGGCCCAGGTGCGCAGCCCGGCGGCCAGGTTTTCTGTCAGGGCCGGGGTCTTCATCTGGATGAAAACCCCGATGAGGCCCAGCAATGCCAGGGCCAGCGCGCGCCCCTGGCCCCGTGCCCAGCGCCACAGCGGCAGGCCAAAACCGCTGGCCACGGCGATGATCACAATGACTATGGCGGTGGCAGGAGGGCGCGAGGGGGTAGGGCGCAGTTCGGGGATGAGGTAGCGCGTGGCAGAAAGGCCAATCACCACAGCGGCGGTCAGGCCCAGGGCCAGCGCATCCTGGCGGCTGAAGGGCGCTGTGGCCGTGACTGCCCACACGCCCAGCGCCAGGCCCAGCGTGGCCAGCGGCAGGTAAAAATCCAGGTTGCGGATCGGCAAGGCGGGCTGTAACCAGTACATGGCCACCACGCTCAGCAGCATGAGCGTCCATTGACGCCAGCGGGCAGGCATCAGGGCCGCGTAGAGCAGCCCCCCCCCCCACCATCACGGCGATATTTTCCAGGGTCATGTCGCTAGAAGCCCTGGTAAATCCACTGCGGCGCACTTTCTGCCGTAACGATCACCAGCAAGGCAACGATCAAGCAAAGGGCGAGGGCGTAGACGTTCTCGCGGGAGAGAATCCGGCGCAGCATGGACGGCTCCTGGGCGGCATTCGTTATTTATTGGCGCATAGC
The DNA here is from genome assembly GCA_012031655.1 of Anaerolineae bacterium. Classification (GTDB taxonomy): domain Bacteria; phylum Chloroflexota; class Anaerolineae; order Aggregatilineales; family J027; genus JAAUUD01. The sequence goes on from JAAUUD010000104.1 coordinate 9,108, forward strand.
ATACAATGAGGGGCTGGTTTTTCCAAGCAAAACACCAGAAGCGAGAGTATCGTGAAACAACTAAGCTTGATTGTGGTGATTGTGGGTTGGCTGGGGCTGGCTGCGCTACCAGCCCGCGCACAGGAGCCAGAGATTGACCTGACGCCCCCGGAACTGGGCAGCTTTGACCCCGCCAGCGTGGAGGGGGTTGTGGTGGAGGACTATCCCTTGCTGCCAGCGATGACCGAGCATGCCCGCGCCATCTATGCCCGGGGCCAGGCAGCAGCACGCAACCCGCGTGCCTTCTCCAAGATCGGGGATTGCATGACCGCCTCCGAAGAGTTTATGACCCCCTTTGGCACGGGCGACTTTGACCTGGGCGAATTTGCCGAGTTGGCGGCCATCATCGCCTATTTTGCCGAAGAACCCGTGCGCGAAATTGACGCGGCCACCGTCAGCGCGTTTGACAACCCCGGCCTGGCCACCGCCAGCGGCTTCAACACTGCCAGCCTACAGGAAGCCATCTGGGCCAACCCCAATTTTTGCGAAGCCGGGGAAAGCCCGCTGAGCTGCGAATATCGCGTGAGCAACCCGGCCTGGGCCATCATCATGCTGGGCACCAACGACATCCTGTTTATTGATCCGCCGACCTTTGATTATTACCTGCGCTCGATTGTGCTGGAGACGATCAACAGCGACGTGGTGCCGATCCTGAACACCTTCCCAACCCGGCTCGAAACCCCGGAGCGTACCCGGCTCTACAATCAGATCATCATCCAGATTGCGCTGGATTATGACCTGCCGCTCATCAACCTGTGGTTGGGGCTGCAAAGCCTGCCTTTTGAGGGTGTGGACCAGGCCGAACCCATCCACCTGAGCAGCGATCCCGAAGCCTCGACCGGCCTGCTGACCCCGGAAGGGCTGGAATGGGGCTATAACTTCCGTAATCTGGTCACACTGCAAGCGTTGGATACCCTGGTTACTGCGCTGGACACCCCCCAGCAACCCTAGGCACGGTGCCAGGTCTCTGGCGGGGCAGGCAGCGGCAACCGGGTTTGCCAGGGCTGGGGCGCGCG
>JAAUUD010000105.1 GCA_012031655.1 Anaerolineae bacterium
AGCGGCGACCACCAGAGCTGCCTGCTGTTGACCAGCCGCGAACAGCCCTATGCCTTGTTGCGCTCCGGGCGGCAGGCGCAGAAGGGCGGACGGATCCAGGTGCTGTCGTTGACGGGCTTGGATCAACAGGCGGGGCAGGCGCTGTTGCAGCCGGATTTGCCGCTTATCGTCAAGGCAGAATTCTCGTCCGATACCATCACACCCAATGCGGACGGCAGCGACGACATCACCGCCTACCGCTACGAACTGAGCGAAAACGCCAATGTCACACTCGCGTTCACCAACGAAAACGGCGACCGGTTCGCTTCCGGCAGGATGAACTGCGCCCCCTGGGTGAACACAGCGGCTTCTTTAGCGGCGTGGTAGACGGCTACGTGCTGGCGGGGGAATCCCCGGCGGGGGGGGTGCGTGCGCCGCCTGATGCCCAACGGCACCTATACCTGGGAACTGACCGCCGTGACCGATGCTGGCGAGACAGACACGCGCACGGGCACACTTGTCATCACAGAGGCAGACGCCGAACTGCCCGATTTGCCCGTGTTCACCATCTCCCCGCAAACGTTCTCTCCGAATCAGGACGGCATCCGTGATCGCACGCAGATCAACGTAGTGCTGGCAAAAGCGGCAAACCTGGATGTGTACCTGCTCACGGAGGACGGCGCGCAGATTTTCGTCCCACCGCAGATTGGCGAAACCCGCGACGGCGAAGCCGGGCGCTACACCTACGACTATGACGGCGGCATCGACGCGGGCGCAGACCCACCCCCAGCGGGCACGTATACGGTGGTTGCAGCGGCACAAGATGCAGTGGGGCAGCGGGTGGAACGGCGCGCCACGCTCACACTAGAGGACGGCGGCAAGCCCCTTGCCGAAATCGCCGCACAGCCAACCGGCGCAGATGTGGTGTTCACGGTAGAACCCTACGACGACGCGCTGTTCTCTGCAATGGATGCACTGGGCGAATCCATCCCGCTGCCGGATGACCCCGCCGGGGAAGTCATGGCGGAGTTCGACCGCCTGCGTCACAGCAAGGGCAAGACCAAGCCCTACGAGCTGCGCCAGGCCATGCAGGAAACGATGATGAACAACGTCGGCGTGTTCCGCATTGAGGCGGGCATGGCTAAGGCCGTCGCGGACCTCAAGGAAATCCGCCATCGCTACATCACCGACCTGGCGATTGACGATCACGGGATGCAGTACAACAGCGACCTGATGGAAGCCTGGGAACTCGGCTGTATGCTGGACCTGGCGGATACGACCGCCCTCAGCGCCCTTTGCCGCACCGAGAGCCGGGGCGCGCACAGCCGCGAGGACTACCCCCAGCGTGACGATGAGAACTACCTCAAGCACACCTTTGCCATCCCACGCGATGGCCAGATCGAAATCGACTTTAGCCGCAATGTAGACCTATCCCTGAGCATCCAACCCAAAGAACGGGTGTATTGAGGAGACCCCAACCCATGCAAGTCACTTTCCGCATCAAGCGGTTTAACCCAGAAAAAGACACCAAGCCCTACTGGGGTGAATATACCCTGGATCATGTGGACCCAACCGACCGTGTGCTGGAGTTGCTGCACCGCGTCAAGTGGGAACAGGATGGCACCCTGACGCTACGGCGCTCCTGCGCGCATGGGGTCTGTGGCTCGGATGCCATGAAGATCAACGGCGTGAACCGCCTGGCCTGCAAAGTGCTGGTGCGGGCGCTGGGCACGGGCGACCATGTGAAGGTCCAGGTGGAGCCAATCGTGGGCCTGCCGGTGATCAAGGACCTGGTGGTTGACTTTGAACCCTTCTTCGACCACTACCGCGCGGTCATGCCCTACTTCGTCCCGGCGACCGCTGTGCCGGACGATGGGCGCGAGCGGTTGCAGTCTCAGGAGGACCGCGAACGCTTTGATGACACTACCAAGTGCATCCTGTGTGCCTGCTGCACCACCAGCTGCCCCAGCTTCTGGGCCAATGGCAAATATGTTGGCCCGGCGGCTATCGTGCAGGCACATCGCTTCATCTTCGACACGCGCGACGGCGCCGCTCAGGAGCGCCTGAACATCCTGGCAGAGCCAGACGGGGTGTGGCGCTGCCGCACCATCTTCAACTGCACGCCTGCCTGCCCGCGTGAAATCGAAGTCACGCGCGCCATTGGCGAGGTCAAGCTCGCCATTCAGCGCGGCGTCTAGCCATCAGACTCAACGGGACAGGCGACAAATGGTCCGCCTGTCCCGGCCCGGTGCTCATTCATCCAGATATTCAATCAAAAGATCGTTGGCCTCCCACAGAATATCGGTGGGGTCGGTGATGTCTGTATTCACCAGCAGCACGATAGCCGCGCCACTGTCCAGGTTCACCATCAAGTACGAAAGATAGCCAACCATGCCGCCGCTGTGCCCAATGAGGTCATCCATCACCATCACGCCCAGGCCATACTCATTCAGGAAAGGGTCGGCTAGCATGGTTGCCAGCGTGGCCTCGGCTTCAAAGAGTTCGCCGGCTGCCAGCCCCTGACCAAAACGCAGCAGGTCCTGCGCGGTAGAAACCACGGTGCCGTCCGCCAGGTTGCCCCCATCATTGAAGTCCACCACATCCCAGACTTGCCCATCCAATTCAGAATAACCGTGCGTCAGTTGGCCAATGGGCGCTTCTCCGCAGAAGGTGTAGCTGCTGGTCATGCCCAGCGGCTCAAAAATCCACTCGCGATAGAGCGTGGCCAGGGGTTCGCCGGTGGCGGCTTCCAGGATCAACCCCAGCAGCAGGTAATGGCTGTTGCTATATTCAAAATCGCCACTTTCGGACGGTGGGAAGAAAGGCTCCATCTCCAGCACGTAATCCCGCAGGATGCTTTCAGCCTCCTGGCCACAGTCGAACCGGGCCGCGCCACCCTCGAACCGGGTTTGTGCCAGCAGGTCATCATAGTAGACTTCGTTCGCCAGGTATTCCGCCACGCCCGCCGAATGATTCAGCAAATGCCGGATCGTGATTTCCTCGCCATGGGGCAGCGCTGCGGCCAGTTCCGGCAACCAGGCCGCCAGGGGATCATCCAGAGAAAGCACCCCTTCTTCCGCTTGCTGCAAGATCAGCACGGCAGTCATCATCTTGGAAATACTGCCGATCCGAAAGGTATGCTCAACGCTGAGCGGCACCTGATTTTCCAGGTTTGCATAGCCCACTGCACTCGCAAACTGGCCCGCTTCCGTGTCTACCAGCAAAACCATCCCGGGCAGATCATCTGAACTTTCATAAGTGACTTGGAGCAGGGCTTGCAGTTCTGCGGCCAGTTCTGGCGGCAGGCTGGCTTCCTGTGCAGCAGCCGCACCCGGCACCAGAATCAACACGCCGAGCAAGACCAGGCTTAACAAACGCTGCATGAACGTCTATCCTTTTGAGTATGGTTCACTTGCCGATGGCCCCAATCATACGCTTAAACAAAAAACGCGGCCAGATTGCCCTGATGGCGCTTATTTTGCTGCTGGCCAGTGCCACGCACCTGCACGCTGTGGGTGCGCGTAGCCTGTGGGAAGACGAAGGCTGGACCCTTCTGCTCTCTGATGGGGCAGGCGCGGCGGCCATCGTGCAGGAGATGGCCTACGACCAGCACCCGCCGCTCTACTTCCTGATCATCGGTGCCTGGCGCGACCTGGGCGGCGAAAGTGAGCTGGCCTTGCGCTTCCTCTCCGTTGCTTTTAGCCTGCTGAGCGTGGCCGCGCTCTATCAGCTCGGGCGGCAGCTTTTTGGGCCTGGGGTGGGGGTGCTGGCGGCCAGTCTGCTAGCGGTCTGGGATTTTTCAATTGATGCCGGGCAGGACGCCCGCCAGTATAGCTTGCTGGTGCTGCTGGGCATCCTCGCCTGCCTGTTTTACTTTCGCTACTGGGCTGCGCCTACCCGTTGGAACGGCCTGGGTTGGTTTATTGCCTCGGTGGCAGGGCTATATACACAGTACATGCTGGGCGTGGTGCTGGTCTTCCAGCTTTTGCACCTGCTGAGCTTCGGCGGTTCGCGCCGCCTGGATCTGCTGATCCGCTGGGCGCTGATCTGCATGGCGTTTTTGCCCTGGAGTGGGGTCTTTCTGCGCCAGAACCAGGTGCGCTGGGAGGACCCCATCTACTACCAGAGCGGGTTGCCCAATAGCGCAGCCACCTTCCGCCTGATGCGCGATGCGCTACTGAGCCAGCAATATGCCCTCTTCGCCGGGTTGGTGCTGCTGGGGGCCGTCTATTGGCCCCCCCTCTGGCGCACATTTCGGCAAGGGCAGGGCGTGCTCTTTCTGGCGGGTTGGGCGCTGGGCTACGTCGCCTTGATCATCGTGTTGAATGAACAGCGCGAAATCCTGCGCTTGCGAATCTTTGTGCTGGTGTTGCCGCCGCTGCTCCTGTTGATGGCGCGTGGGCTGGCGAGCCTGGCGCCCTTTCCGCGCCTGTTTTTGCTGGGTGTTCTGCTGGTGACCCAACTTGGTACGGTGGATACACGTCAGGATAACCCGCCCTGGCGTGCTGTCGTCCAGCAGGTTGCCCAATGGCACCAGCCGGGCGATCCCGTTTTGATGGACATCTGGGTGGGGGATTTCTCCGCCCGCTACTATGTCGTAAAACAAATGGGGCCAATCACCCCCTGGCTGTCTATCCGCGAGTTGCGTTCCGAAGCCCGCGCCATGTTCTTGCCAGAATTACTGGGCTACCTGGCGGACCATCCAGGCTTCTGGTTGCTGCGCTGGAACGACGACCCGACCGACTACGAACCGCTGCTGGCCCAGCAGGGCTACCAACGCAGCGCCTCTCCGTACATCAACCACGCAGGCAATCGGCTGTATGCCCACCGCTACGACCGCCGCCCCGAAACCCGCTGGCCATCTTCGGCCCATCCCTGGAACTGAGTCAGGCTGCGTGGTTCCGGGCCGAAGATGGCTGGCAGGTTCACCTGTGGTGGTTGGCGCAAGCGCCACTCCCGGTGGATTACAGCGTTTCCGTGCGCCTGCTGGACCCAGCTGGCAACCCCCTTTACAACCAGGATGCCCCCTTACGGGCGGATGGCGCCCCAACCAGCACCTGGGCTGCTGACCGCCTGGCGTTTGACCCGCATCGCTTGCGCTTGCCAGAAACGCTACCGCCAGGCACCTATACCCTGGCCTTGAGCGTTTATTGGTATGCGGAAGCCGACCGCCCCCTCACTGTAGTATCAAGCCAGCCAGGCGTTGCCCAGGCCACCGTTGCGCGGCTCGGCACCCTCACCCTGGCCGAAGGAGGATAGACGCATGTCTCATCTGGCTCGTCTGATTATCCTGCTGCTGCTGGCCTCATTGGCCTGCACGCTCAGCGCCCAGGATGACGAACCCGATGCCCCCACCGCCATCGCCACCCCGGTGAACCTCATCGGGGGCAACACCACCCCCACGCGCGCCTTCACGCCCGCCCCCGCCACCACCCTCACCCCAACCGGGTTGGCGCTCCAGAACACGCCGGTTGCCTGTGTGCCACAAGCGGGCTGGCCCACTTATACCGTGCAGCGCGGCGACACGCTGGGCAGCATCGCCCGTGGCACCGGCAGCAGCATTGATGCCCTGGTGCAAGCCAATTGCCTGGCGAACGCCGATCTGTTGCAAACCGGGCAGTTGCTCCGGGTGCCGCGTTTGCCCCAGTTTACCCCTACCCCCGCCTGTACTAATGCCTGGTTCTTTGAATTTACGGATCAGAATCGCCCACCCGGCTGCCCAAATCCGGTGCGCCAGGTGCCTACAGTGGGCCAGAACTTCGAAGGCGGGCGTGTGTTGTGGTATCAACTCTCGGCAATTGGCGGGCAGGATACGCTCTACGTGATCTACAACGACCGCACCTGGGAACAATATCCCGACACCTGGACGCCCGGCCAACCCGAAGGCGATCCTGCGATTGTGCCACCGATTGACCGCGAGCAACCCGTACGCGGCATTGGCAAGCTCTGGCGGGAGCAACCCGGCGTGCAAGAGGCGCTGGGCTGGGCCTACGGTCCAGAAGCCAGCTTTCAGGGCCGCCTGCAAGACCTGGCCACCTCCACGCCAGAGCAGCCCGGCTACACGCTCTACCTTGATCACGGACGGAATGGGTTGGTGCTGGGCCTGGAAGTTCGCAGCGCTGCGAATGGGGGCCGCCGCTGGGCGGTGGTTGGCGGCTACTAGCTCCTAGAACGCGTGTTGTATAATCTGAGAGGAAACACCAGCCAAGCGGAGCAAGCCCCTTGACCGACGACCGCATCCTGAGCAGCAATCGCAAGCCAGAGGACAAAGCGCTAGACTATGCCTTGCGCCCCAAAACTCTGGATGACTACACCGGCCAGGAGCATGTGGTAGAAAACCTGCGTATCCTCATCGAAGCCGCCAAAAAGCGCGGCGAGCCGCTGGACCACGTGCTTTTCTATGGCCCGCCCGGCCTGGGCAAGACGACCATCGCGCATGTGCTGGCCAATGAGATGGGCGTAAACATCAAGATCACCGCTGGGCCATCCATTGAGCGTGCCGGGGACCTGGCCGCCATCCTCACGCACCAACGCAAGGGTGATGTTCTCTTTATTGATGAAATTCATCGCCTGGGCCGCGCTGTGGAAGAAGTGCTCTACCCGGCGATGGAAGATTTTGCGCTGGATATTGTCATCGGGAAGGGGCCTGCCGCCAAAAACGTGCGCCTGAACCTACCGCGTTTTACCGTGGTGGGGGCCACGACGCGCCTGGCCCTACTCACGGCGCCGCTGCGCGCCCGCTTTGGGGCCGTGTATCGCATGGATTTTTATAGCCTGGATGCTATGCGCGCCATCGTCACTCGCGCAGCGGCCATGCTCAAAGTGCCCATCCAGCCCGACGGCGCAGACGAGATCGCCCGGCGCGCCCGTGGGACACCCCGCGTGGGCCTGCGCTTGCTGAAGCGTTGCCGCGACTACGCCGAAGTACGGGGCGATGGCGTCATCACGCGCGAATTGGCCGCGCACTTCCTGGGGGAGATGATGCTGGTGGATGAACTGGGCCTGGACGACACCGACCGCCGCGTGCTACGAACCATCATCCAGAACTTTGGTGGCGGCCCAGTGGGTCTGGAAACCATCGCGGCCAGCATCAGCGAGGAAGCCGACACCATCATGGATGTTTATGAGCCGTTCCTGCTCCAACAAGGCATGCTGGACCGCACCCCGCGCGGACGGATGGCCACCATCAACGCCTACCGCCACCTGGGCATCGAACCAGCGGGGGACCCTTCCTCGCAACCGCCCTTGTTTTAGAGGGCTTGAGGAGACACACCGATGGATACTGTTGCGCTGGGACGCCTGCTGGTGGGGGTTGGGATCGGGATTGCACTGCCTGGGGGGGCTGTTTCTGCTGGCTGGGCGCGTGCCGCTCCTGCAAAATTTGGGTAACCTGCCCGGCGACGTCCGCGTTCAGGGGCAGAACTTCGCCTGTTTTTTCCCGATTGTGAGCATATGCCTGTTGAGCCTGATTGCAACGCTCGTCCTGAATGTGCTAGCGAGGATATTGAACCCGTGAACCTGAGCGACTTTGATTATCACCTGCCGCCGGAGGTAATCGCGCAAACGCCCGCCGACCCGCGCGATGCCGCTCGCCTGATGGTGCTCAATCGCGCTACAGAGCAGATCGAGCACCACCACTTTCGGGAGATTGGCGAGTACCTGCGTCGCGGGGATGTGCTGGTGCTCAACCAGACGCGTGTTATCCCGGCGCGCTTGCAGGGCATCAAGGTAGAGACAGGCGGCGCGGTGGAGGTGCTCTTGCTACGCCAGATCGACGCGCAACGCTGGCGCTGCCTGGTGGGGGGGAGTCGGCTGACCGAAGGGGTCCAGCTGCGCCTGCATCGCGGCGAGGCGCAACTAGCGGCCAGCATCGAAAGCGTGCTGGACGAAGCCGAACGCATCCTTTGCTTTGCCGAACCGCTGGAGGAGCAGCTCGAGGCGCTGGGCGAAACACCGCTCCCGCCCTACATCACCACTCCGCTCAACGACCCCGAACGCTACCAGACGGTCTATAGCCGGGTGCCGGGTTCGGCGGCAGCCCCCACCGCAGGTTTGCACTTTACGCCGGACCTGCTCATCAACCTGACCGCGCGGGCGTCAAGCTGGCCTATTGCACGCTACATATCGGGCTGGATACCTTTCAGCCGGTCAAGGTTGAGGATATTCACCAGCACAAAATCCACCGCGAGCGCTCCATCCTGAGCGCAGAAGATGCGCGCATCATCAACGAAGCGCGGCTGGCCGGAGGGCGGATTGTGGCCGTGGGCACCACCAGCACCCGCACCCTGGAAAGCGCCGCGATCCGCTCCCTGGCCTATGGGACTGAAGAAAACGACCCCGCCAGCGTGATGGCCACCCTGCGCAACTTCCCGGCGGACGCCTGCCCCTGGCGACCGGTCATCGCCATAGACGAAGACACCGATCTGTACATTACACCCGGTTTTCGTTATCGCGCTGTGGATGCGCTGGTCACCAACTTTCACCTGCCCAAGTCCACCTTGCTGATGCTGGTGAGCGCCCTGGCGGGGCGGGAGTTTGTCCTGCGCGCCTATCAGGAGGCAGTCGAGCAAGGCTATCGCTTTTATTCGCTGGGGGATGCCATGCTGATCCTTTAAAGGTTAAACGGGGCGCTAGGCAGAGTGGGCTGGCCTGGTATAATTGCCACCAGTAGTCCAGCAGGAACCAACCGCCCTTCCATGCCCATTCTCCCGCCTGATGCCCTGGAAATCATCAGCGCTCGCCAGAGCAAACCCAGCGGATTGGTGCTCATCTGGGTAAGCTGCTGGAAGCCGGGGATGTGGTCTGGCTGGCTGGTGACCTTGGCGCAGGCAAAACCACCCTCTCAGCAGGCATTGGCCAGGGGTGGGGCACGCCCGACCCCCTCACCAGCCCATCTTTTGTGATCATCCACCAACACGAACGCCCGCGCGACAAAACCCGGCTCTATCACATAGACGCCTATCGCCTGCCGCACCCTGAGGCAGCGGATAGCCTTGGGCTGGATGACATTCTGGAAGCTGAGCATGTTGTGCTGATTGAATGGGCAGAACGCATCTCAACCTGGTTGCCGCCCCACTACCTGAAGGTATCTATGACCATGCACCCTGATGATGAGCGCTACCGCCAGCTCATTTTTGAGGCAACGGGCCAGCGCTATCAGGAATTGCTCGAAGCGCTCCGTAAAGCGATCTTTGGAGTGTAGGGGATGTTACTGGCCATCGACACCGCCACCCGCTATCTGAGCATCGCTTTGCATGATGGCCAGAGCCTACTGGCGGAGCACTCGTTTTACAGCGATCAGCAACATACGGTGCAGCTCTCCCCGATGATCAGCCGACTGCTGGCGGAGGGAGGCTTTCAACCAGCAGAACTTAGCGTACTGGCACTGGCCCAAGGGCCGGGGTCATTTTCTGGCTTGCGGGTGGGTTTTGGCGTGGCCAAGGGCCTCGCGACGGCCCTGCGCATCCCGTTAGTGGGGGTGCCTACCCTCGATATCCTGGCGCTGGCCACCCCACGCGCCAAAGCAACCCTCTGGGCAGTGGCGCAGGCGGGGCGCGGTCGCTTGTATGGGGCGGCTATCGTTGGTCCAAGGATGCCTGGCGGGTGAGCATCGCGCCAAGGGTGCTCACGTGGGAAGCGTTGCTGGCCCATTGGGACGATCAGGCGGTGCTGTTGACAGGCGAGATCGACCCCAGCCAGCGCGCCAGCCTGAGCGCGCAGCCGCAGGTGCATATCCTGGCGGCTGCCTGGCAACTCCGGCGGGCGGGTTTTCTGGCGGAACTGGGCTGGCAAGCCTTGCGGAATGGGGAAGCCGTGGATGACCCATCGCTCCTCAACCCGCTTTACCTGAAGTCCTCATGAAACCGCCCTACTATCTGCGTGCCATGCGCCTGGCAGACCTGCCCCAGGTGATGCGCGTCAACCGCGAATGTTTTCCCATTCCCTGGTCAGAGCAGGTCTTTCGGCTGGAACTGAGCGAGACGGAACGGCAGGACACCATCCGACGCCATAACGAGGTACGGGAGTGCATCCGCGCCAAGTTCGACATTGACCGCGACTTCCTGACCGGCTCCTACGCGCGCCACACAAAGACGAAGCCCTTAAAGGACGTGGACATCTTCTTCGTGCTGAGCGAGCGG
>JAAUUD010000106.1 GCA_012031655.1 Anaerolineae bacterium
CGGCTTCCATATCCGTGAAGGTTTCCAGCAAAGAAAACATGGCCCCGGCAGAGACATCTGGCCCGTAGTCCAGGTGCATTCCCCAGGTGGCAAACAGGGCTTTCATCTCTGGCGTCTCGAAGTACAGGTTGCCGAGTTCACGGGTGGAGCTCAGGATGAGCCGGCCCAGGTCCAGCACTTCGCGGGTGCCATGCTTCTGGATGGCGCCCCACAGCTGGCGGGCTGCCGCAAACGAGGGCAAAGGCATGCTGTAAATCGGGAGGAGCGCCTCTGTAAAGTTGTGGTAGTGGGCCCGTAGCGTCTGCCAGCCTTCTGCATCACCGGCGTGATGCTCGCGAATGCCTGCCAGGGTTTTTTCCGCATCGCGATACACGCGGATGCTGCGTCCATCAGGATACACGTTGCAATAGGGTTTTTTCGCTGCGGACAAAGCGCAGCCCCTCCTCGCTCAGTTCGTCCTTCAAATCCTGGTATACGGGGGACGCCAGAAAGAGATTCTGGTTCATGGAGTAGAGGTCGTGCACAAAGCCCGGCAGCGTGGCTTCTCCGCTGCGGATGGCCCCGCCCAGCTCTGCGTTACGCTCCAGAACGAGCACGTTCCAGCCGTCGCGCGCCAGATAGAGGGCGCTCACCAGGCCATTATGCCCGCCGCCCACCACAATTGCGTCGTAGTTGGTTGCCATGAGGGGTGCTTTCCTTTGGGTTGCTTGTCGGATTGGCTTATGAGTAGCCTAGTCCAGGCGCCCGCCGCTGAGAGGCACCAGGCAGCTAGGGCTGGGTGGGCCAAAAGTGTACCCTTCTGACCCTGGTTGGTAGAACATGCGTTTTGGCGTGCTGGAAAAGCTGCTATACTGAGGCCAACAGCCTTTCATCATGCAGGATGCCCACAATGGCAGAGCAAAACTTCACGGAGAACTTTACCGGGGCGCTGCTGGCGGCGCTGGAAGAAACGTTCGAGAACGTGGGCGGGATGTACCTGGACCAGGGCTCCACGGTTTTTGAAACCCTGGCCACCATCAGCGCAGCAGAAGCCTCGCGCCCGGTGGGAGCGCGCTGCGCCACGCTGGCCGCCCAGGTGGAGCATATGCGCTTCTATATGGACGTGATGTTGCGTTATGTTGCAGGCGAGCGGCCCGAGATCGATTGGGGCGAAATCTGGCGGACGGTGGGGGCGGTCTCGCCGGAGGAGTTGGCAAACAGAGCCCAGGGCGCGGCTAAGCGAGACCTATGGCCGGATGCGCGCCCTGGCCACCAGCACCCTCCTCTGGGAACGCGACCGGATCGGCGGTGCACTGGCTATGCTGATGCACAATGCCTATCACCTGGGCGAGATTCGCCAGGCCTTGTGCACCCTCAAGGCAGGGGCACCCGGCGCGGAGTAGGGGCGCCAGATGCCCGGAGCCAGGCTAGTCTGGCAGGCTGGGCAGCGCCGCGACCGCCTCCATCGCCTCGGCTTCGGTCATGGGTTGGTTGAAGAGCGGGCCGTGGGGTTCGGTCCAACGCGCGGCGGCCAGCGCGCCCAGGTCCCAGACCAGAAAGCCCGTATCTTCGACGACCTGGGTGACGGTGGCCTTGGCCGGGCCGCTGTCGCCACAGATAAAGGCCACCAAGCGCGGCTTGGCGTGGTGGCGCTCCGCAATGTGCACGTAGTAGATGTGGTTGTAGGCTTTGACGATCTCGGCGCCGGGTAGCTTGCTGGCGATCTCCTGAGCAGCGGTGCCCCCCTGTGCATAGGCTGGGCCGCCTGCGCCAAAGGGGTTCACCGTATCGATGACGATCTTGCCCGTCATGGGGCCAGCAGCGGCCAGCGCTCTGTCCAGCTCGCCATAAGGCGGCGAGAGCAGCACCACTTCTGCAAAAGCAACCGCTTCTGCTGGGGTGCCCCAGCGGTTGGGGTCGCCTGTGGCAGTGGCTAGCTCTCGCAGTTTTTCCTCCGAGCGAGAAAAGCTGTAGAAAACGGCGTGCCCGGCCTGGGCCAGCAACCTGCCAACGTTCGACCCAATGCGCCCCGCTCCGATGATGCCAACATTCATGGGTAGTTTCCTTTTGCCCTCAGCCTGGTGATATGGGCGGAGCTTAGCAAGCGCCGCGCGCGCTGGCCAGCACCGCAGGGTTAAACAGGAAGAATTTCCAGGTTTCAGCTTGAAAGCGCCGCGCAAGGTGAATATCGCTAATTTTAAAGACCAACGATATTCACCTTGGATTGGAGAACTTTGCTGTGATGCAGATATCTGCCCCGCGTTCTGTGTTTTCTCTGCCGCGTGTGCTGCCGCACCTGGAGGGCCTCTTGGGGCTGGTGGCGTCGGTCCTGCTCTACTGGCAGGTTACAGGGCGAGTGCGCTGTGGTGTGTGGGGTGCTCTTTGTGCCCGATCTTTCTGTGCGGCCCGATTTTCCTGCGCCCGCGCTGGGGAGTGGTGGGCTATAACCTGGCACGCCGCCAGGCGGGGCGCTGGCCGCAGACTGGGGTTCTGGAGTGGCGCTGGGCTTTATCTGGACAGCGCACCTGGGCCTGGATCACACGCTGGGTTATGGGCTGGAAGGATTCGCTAGCCCCACGTGACACCCACCTGAACCGTGCCTAGCAGCGGCCCAAACAGGCGTCAAGCAGCTATCTGCCAGGGGGTGTTCAGGCGAGGGGTTCTCCCCTCGCCCAAACGCAGTGAAGGGCGGCGTTACTTCAGTTTGCCGACTTCGCGACTTACATCCACCGGGGACTTGTATTCCTGATCCGGCAGTTGGTGCAGGGTGTCCAGGATCTCTTGGCTGGCGTTGTTTTCTTGCGCCTTGTTGATCATGTCCTGCTTGCTCATCGGATAGCTGGCCCCCGAGAGGTGCTGCTGAACCATGATCGGGTTAACATCCGATTTTTGCCGGTTCTTCTGCTCGTTCGCCATTGGTCTTCCTCCGTAAACTTACTCGACCTTCCTGCTTCACTGTACTCTGCTGGCTGGTCTGGCCCATCCACGCAGGGGCTAGCTTCCCTTAACCAGTCATCCCATTGCCGAATGCGACAGGTGGGGTGTGGTAGGCAGGCAGGCTGCCTCCCCTGCCTATAGGGGGGTAGCCCGGGCGTTGCCCCAGCGCCCGGGCCGATCTGGACGGCGATGGCTTTGCATGAGGCCGTCTGTCCAGAAAATAAGAGCATCCTGAGCGGTGGTCTGCTGGCTTCCTCGCCGGATGTGGTGGTCTATGAAAACCGCCCCGCTGGCGATGACCTGGACCGCTGGCGCGTGAGCGCCGTCGGGGCTGGCCCCTATAGCCTGACTGCCTACGCCATCTGCGGCCTGATCAATGTGGATGTGGACATTGACCTTGAAGGGGATGTGGACACCGAAATTGACGCCACGCTCGAGCCAGGTTTGGTTACGCCCACCCCTGGCCCTAGAAATTCCGCTATTGGGCAGGTGCCTGGCCTTGTGCTGGGCGCTTGCCCCCGGTGTGACCCAATATCCCCCATGCGGCCTAGAAGAAGTGAGGCCAAACAGGCCCCCACAGACCCGCGCCCCCGTGCTATCCTGATGAGGCATCGCTACGGGAGCACCCTGGCAGGCTGCGCTGGCTGGCCCAGAGGGGTCCCTGTTAACGTTCAATGCATCGGTAGCCAGCGGTGCATTTTGTTTTGTTCCGAGCCAACAGGGGAAAACTGCATGACAACCGGACAAACTTTTCGGAACACCCTGGTCATCCTGCTCACGTTGTTGACCGCCTACGCGCTCATTTTGAGCATTCGCATCATCATCGTATTGCTGGTGGCCATCATCTTTGCCTCGGCAATCCGCCCCCTGGTGATTTCCCTGACGGCGCGGCGCATCCCGATGGGGATGTCGATCATCCTGGTCTACGGCGGCCTGAGCGCGCTTCTGTTGCTGATGAGCGTGGTGGTCTTTCCGCCAGTGCTCAACCTGACAGCGCAATACCTGGAGGATGAAGAAGCCCTCACGGAGCACGTGATCGAGGTGCAGCACTGGGTAGAAGACATCGCCGTGATGCTCACCGGCAAAGAGGTCACCCTGGCCCAGCCAGAGCAAGTTCGGGAAGGGGTGGGGAATGTGGTGGCGCAGATCGAGCGCAGCGTGCCAGCGCTGCTGGATGACCTGAGCACCACCCTCAGCGAATTTGTGCTGATCGTGGTGATGGGGGCCTATTGGTTGAACTCCCATCAAACAGCCACCTCGTTTGTGATCCAGCTTTCGCCGCCGCGCGCTCGCGACCGCGTGCAAGAGGTCATCAACGAAATTGAGCTGACTATGGGCGCCTATGTGCGCGGGTCGCTTTTATTGCTGTGGTGATCGGCATGCTGAACTTCCTGGCCATGGCCGTTCTGGGCGTGCCGAATGCCGCCATCCTGGCTTTTATCATCGGCCTGACCACCACCATTCCCATGATTGGCGGGGTGTTGGGTGGCGTGCTGGCCGTGCTCATCACATTGATGGCTGCGCCAGAACATACACTGGCCGTGGCCCTCATCGCCTTTCTGGTGCAGCAATTTGAAGGCAACATCCTGGCGCCGCGTGTGATGTCTCAGCGGGTGGGGTTGGAGCCTCTGCTGGTGATCGTGTATACGGCGGTGGGCTTTGTGATGTTCGGCGTCGTGGGGGCGCTGATTGCTGTGCCCATCATGAAGACGGTGCATATTCTGCTGGTTCATCTGGTGATTGAACCCTACACGGATAGCCTGCGCTCTGTGCGGACAGAGGAGGGCTTGCCCGTCATCCGCGAGGAAGCCCGCCCCAACCGCATCTATTTACCTGCCAGCCCGCCCGAGCCGCGTCAGAATCAGGGCCTGGGCGGCAGCGCTGGTGGCGAGCGCCCCAACAATAATGCAGAGCGCCCCGCACCCCAACGCCCCTGAAGGAGCCCGCCCGTGGTGCTTCAGCGTTTGAAGCACCACGCGCGCGCTTCGAGTTCGGCCTCGCCCAGCGCTTGCTGAAAGGCCGCTTCGCTTTGGAACTGCAACTGACGCAAGCGGCGTACCTCCACCGAAACCCGTAATTCATCCGCCGCCAGCACCCAGGGCCGTAAGGTTATGGTGCCATCGGCGCGGGCCATCACGCGCACCATTTGCCCGTCCGGGCCGGGGGCTACATCCAGTTCGCGCTCGCGCTCCGGCAGTTCACGCCGACAGAGGATCAACGAAAGGCGGTCTGCCCAGCGCAAAAAGACATAGGCGGCTTCCAGCGTTTCGGCAGAATAGCCGAGTTGCTGGCGCCAGGCGGTCTGGTTGCGCTTTTGCGCCTCCAGAAACGCATCCAGCCGGGCGTCCTGGCCGCGTAGCGGCTCGTAGAGGAAGCTGTTGTGCCGCGAGATGAGCAGGGCAATCCACAGGCCCTGGCGGTAGGCATTGGCGATGACGCGTTCGGCGTTCAGGCGGCTGGTATCCAGCGGCGCTTCGGCAAAGTCCAGCGGCGCGCCGATGTCGGTGAGGTGGGTGGCCTCGTCCCAGAACATTTCCTGGTCATCGTGCTGGGCAGTCGCGATGACCAGCTCCGTCCAGCGCGGCACGTGGTCCTGCTGGCGCCAGGCCGCCACCAGGATCGCCGCTAGGTTGGCGTGCGAACGCTGGTAGACGACTTCCCAACCTTCTTTCAGCGAGTTGACGATCATCAGCAAGGCTCCTTTAGCCGGTATCAGTTATGCGGGCGTAACGTGGGCCGGGTTTTTCCTCTTAAGCTACAACACGCCTTGCGCCGCAGGATGGGTAAAGTGGGTAGTGCGCCTTAGGAGAACCAGCCAATTTGGCGCACCCTCTGGCTACCTGATAGCCGTGCTCCCCTGGTTACTCCCGATGGCTCATCTGCCTACATCAAGACCCTGCTTGGCGCCTAGAACAGGTCTGGCCGATCAGGCCAGAGGGCTGAGCCAGGCTTCTGCTACCCTGAAAGTAGTTCGGAACACCTGAACAGAACGACCATCAAGGAGGAAATTACCCATGTTGAGCTGGGCACTGTTCTTTTTCATCATCGCCATTGTGGCGGCCCTGTTGGGCTTTGGTGGCATTGCCGGGGCGGCTTCGGGGATCGCGCAGTTGCTGTTCTTTGGCTTCCTGATCCTGGCGCTGGTGGTATTGGTGACGGGCCGGGGCCGCGATCTGCTGACCTAGACCTGTTCAAATGGCGATGAGTCCGGGCACTGATGAAGGTTGGTGCCTGGTCTTTTTTATAGCCAGCCTTCTCGCCGGAAGATGTAGATCATCGCGCTGGCCGAAATCACCATCGCCGTGATGATGAGGATGAAGGGCACGGCCCCGTGGATGGGCAGCACAAAAGGCTGGGAAGTGGTCGCAAAGTTGAGCTGAAACAGGCTGGCCAGAAAGGTCATCGGCAGAAAGATCATCGAGAAGATGGTTAGCCGATTGACAGCATCCACCAGCGTGCGCGACTTCTGGTTTTCGATGACATCCAACACGTTGCTGGCCAGGTCGCGGTGGGCGTCGATGAGATCATAGACGCGCAAGAGGCGCTCGTAGAGGTGGCGGAAGAGGTCGCGCGTGCTGCCGCTCTCCACCATCCGTTTTTCCCCCATCACATTCGAAAACACCTCGCGTTGTGGCGCGACCATCTGCCGCAGGCTGATTAGCTGTTGCATGATCCGATAAATGGGCCGGGTGCTGTCTTCATCAACGCTGCTTTGCTGCACCAGTTTTTCTTCCAGGCCATGCAAGTGCAGGGTCATGCGGTCCAGCAGGGGGTAGTAGGCATCCGTGACGGCCTGCGCGGTGAGGTAAAAGCAGTAGACCACCCCGGCTTGCCAGGCGGCAGGGTTCTGGCTGACGCGGGTGTAGGCGGTATCGACCGCGCTTGCATCGGCGCCGCGCACGGTGATGAAGCAATTATCGGTGACCAGGCAGTGAATTTCGCGCCCGCGCACCTGGCTGAGACTGATGTGGGGTTCGAAGAGGGAAATAAACAGGTAGTCGGGATAGACCAGCAAGGTTGGCCGGTGGTCCTGGCGGCGGAGGTCGTGCACCACTGCCGGGTTGAGGTCAAATTGCTCCGCCAGCCAGCTGATCTCCTCGCTGCTGGGGTCCACCACATCAATCCACAGCAGCGCCTCGGTTTGGATGGCGGCTTCCAGCGAGGCGCGCTCCAGGTTGCGGCGCAAAGGGGTTTGGGTTTCGGGCTTGGCAGGTTGGGCGAC
Source organism: Anaerolineae bacterium (assembly GCA_012031655.1). Lineage (GTDB taxonomy): Bacteria > Chloroflexota > Anaerolineae > Aggregatilineales > J027 > JAAUUD01. The sequence goes on from JAAUUD010000106.1 coordinate 7,139, forward strand.
TAAAGAACGGATCATGCAGCTTGGCCCCTTGTTGCACCACGCGCTCCTCCGCCTGGGTAGCGCCTTGGGTCAGATGAAAAGCAGCAAGGGGCCGCCAGCTAGGCGGACCCTGCCACAAGACCTACGAAGTGCTAGTCAGACTTGAGCTGGTTGGCCCAGTCATCGATCTGGCGGTTCGCTTCTTCGCGAGCGATCCCGTAGCGTTCCTGAATTTTGCCAGCCAGTTGGTCCCGCTGACCTTCCATCTGGGCAACTTCGTTGTCGGTCAGTTCCCCCCAGCGCTCGCGCACTTGGCCAGTGAACTGCTTCCAATTGCCTGCGATTTTGTCCCAGGTCGGGTTCGCCATAGGTAATGCTCCTCGCTTGCCTGGACGATACCTTTAGTCTACCATAAGGGATCGTTGGCTCGCCCACAGGGCAGAGCATTTCTAAATAGGAGAAGTGGGCAAGGAAGTTTAGTCCGGTGGTGCCTCTGCGCCCCTCCCTGGTTCCCCTATAATGGTAGGACCTTGCCCAGGCGGGCAACGAAACAAGAGTGAGTTCATGCTGCGATGGCGATGATTGGGAATCATAGTACTCGGTGGAAAGCAAACGACGCGGGGCGGCTTCCAACGCCGCTATCGGCTTATGCGATGGCAATTGTGGTCACCGTGGCTGCGCTGTTGCTTTCGCGCTTGCTGTGGCCGATTATTTCGGACGCGCCCTTTCTGTTTTTCTTTGGCGCTGTGACGATCAGCGCCTGGCTGGGTGGCTCGCGGCCCGGGATGCTGAGCGCAGCCTTGAGCGTGGCCTGCGTCGATTTCTTCCTCAGCGAACCGCTCTATGCGATGTTTACCACCACCAGCGACCTGCTCAAGTTCGGCATTTTTGCGGCCATCGCCATGCTCATCGGCTGGCTGGAGGACAACCGCAGTCGCTCGCAGCATTCGCTGTGGGAGGTCAAGAACGAGCTGGCGGTGATCCTCAACAGTGTGGCGGATGGCATCACCGCGCAGGATGCCAGCGGCAAGATCATGTTTGCCAATGCTTCGGCGGCGCAATTGGTGGGCTTTCCTTCTGCAGAGGCCATGCTGGGCGCCGCTGCCGTATTCCTGCACCACAAATACCAGATGTTTGACTCTCACGGGCAGCAGTTGCCTTTTTCGGCCTTGCCGCGCTTTCAGGTGTTTCGCACCGGGCAGAGCGCTTCGCTCACGTTTCGGATGCGCTTTGTGGATACTGGCGAAGACCGCTGGGTTTCGCTGAGCGCTTCGCCCGTGCTGGATGCCGCCGGGCGGGTGAAGCTGGCCGTGAACATCTTTCGGGACATTACGTCGCAGGTAGAGCGCGAACAGGACCTTTTGCGCTATGCGGCCCTCATCCAGAACTCGCAGGATGCCATCATTGGCAAAAGCCTGGATGGGTACATCACCAGCTGGAACCCAGGCGCGCAGGCCCTCTATGGCTATACCGCCGCAGAAATGATCGGCCAGCCCATCATGGCCCGCTTTCCATCAGACATCGCGGCGCGCGAACTGCACTTGCTGGAGCGGCTGAAGCATGGCGAGCAGATCAAACACTACGAAACGCGCCGCTGCCACAAAGATGGCCACAATGTGGAGGTTTCGCTGACTATTTCGCCCATCCGCACCGCCCGGGGCGAGCTGGCTGGCTATTCCACCATCGAGCGCGATATTTCTGAGCGTAAACGCCTGATGGAACAACTCGCGCTGGAGCAGCTCCGCCTGACCACCATCCTGAACGCCATTCCGGGATCGTTTACCAGGGCTCCGGCGAGCATGATGCGGGCCAGCAACAGATGGATTTCATCAGCCGCTATGCCGAACCCCTGTTGGGCTACTCGCTGGATACCTGGCGCGAGCAGCCCAACTTCTGGCGCGAGATCGTGCCCGAAGAAGACTGGGAGCGCGCCGTGCGCCAGGCCAACCTGGCCTATGCCAAAGGGGTTCCGGGGGCGATTGCCTTCCGTTGCGTGGCCAAAGATGGTCGCATCCTGCACATGGAGTCCTACAATTCAGTCATCACAGACCAGCATGGCCAGCGCATTGGGACCTGCGGGGTGGTGCTGGATGTGAGCGAACGCAAACAGCGCGAACAGGAAATCCTGCGCCTGACGCGCCTCATCGAAAACGAGCGCTACCGCCTGGATGCCATCATCCGCAATGTGCCAGGCATCATTTATGATGTTTCCTACAACCAGGCCAACAGCGAGCAAACCCTCAACTACATCAGCGACTACGTCGAGCGGATGCTGGGCTACCGCGCCGAGGACCTCTACCAGGCTCCTGACCTGTGGGGCCAGATCACAGAACCAGAAGGTTGGAAGAAAGCGCTGGAAGAAGCCCAGGCCGCCCTGCAAGAAGGGCGACCGGGCAACGCCCAGTTCCAGTGCAAAACAGCCGATGGCGAGTGGGTCTATGCCGAGTCCTTTTTTAGCTTTGCCCAGATGGGCGAGGAACTGCGCCAGTTTGGCTTGTTGATGGATGTGACGCCGCGCAGACAGGCCGAAGAAGCCCTGCACGACTACATGGAGGAGTTGCGCCGCTCCAATGCGGAACTGGAGCAGTTCGCCTATGTGGCCTCGCACGACCTGCAAGAACCCTTGCGGATGGTGACCAGCTATTTGCAGCTCATTGAGCAGCGCTACCAACCCCTGCTGGATGACGATGGGCGCGAGTTCATCCATTTTGCCGTGGATGGCGCCACCCGCATGAAGACGCTGATCAATGATCTGCTGGCGTATTCGCGCGTGCAGCGCAGCACGGCAGCCTTTGCCCCGCTGGAGATGCCTGCCGTGCTGGACCAGGTGTTGCAGCACCTGCAGGCCCGCATCGAGGATACCGGCGCGGTGGTCACCTGCGACCCCCTGCCGCAACTGGTGGGCATCGAAAGCCAGATGGTCCAACTGCTGCAAAACCTGCTCAGCAACGCG
>JAAUUD010000107.1 GCA_012031655.1 Anaerolineae bacterium
GATGTAGCTATGCTGCATCCGCTCGGCTTCTTCCTGCGCTAAGCTCAGCACACGACGGGCGCGTTGGGTAAAGCGCTCCATCTTATTCTGAGGCATACGATCGTCCTCCATTTACGCCTCCTTTGGTACGAGTCCCGCGCGCTGTTCGCGAGTATCGTCTATACCCCCGCATTACCACGGGGCAAAATTAACCTTAACACAATCCACAACCCGTGGGTATCAATTTTTCGTTGGAAAAACCCCAATGGCCCATCCCGGCGCCATCAGTCAATATCCCAGTCACTACTCATGTAGCGCGCAGAGTCCACGCGCTTCAGGCTCAGGCCCAGGCGGCGCCGTTCGGCGTCAATCCGCACCACGCGCAAGGTCATCACATCGCCCACCGCCACCACATCGCGCGGGTGATCCACGCGGTGGTCGGCCAGTTCGCTCACGTGGATGAGCCCCTCGACTTCGGGCCGGTCCACCAGGCTAGCGAAGGCGCCAAAGCGCGTGAGTTGGTGATGCGCCCCTGCACCAGTTGATCTTCTTTGTACTCCCGCTGGATTTCGTCCCAGGGGTCTTCTTCCAGGCTTTTCATGCTCAGCCCGATGCGCTTGCGTTCCGGGTCCACGTTAATCACCTTAACGCGCACTTCGTCACCGACGTTTAGCAGATCGCGCGGGTGGTTGACGTGCTTCCAGCTCATTTCTGTCAGGTGGATCAGCCCATCGGCACCGCCCAGGTCCACAAAGGCGCCAAAGTCGGTCAGGCTAATCACGCGGCCGGTGCGAATCTCGCCCACGTTAAGCTGACTGATGAGCATCTCTTTGCGCTTTTCGCGGGCTTCGCGGGTGGCCGCCCGTTCCGAGAGGATGAGCCGATTGCGGGCGCGGTTAACCTCGACCACCTTCACGAGGATTGTTTCGTTGAGCATGGCGCTCCAGCGTTCGTCTGGGGTTTCGCCCCGGGCACGTTGCTCGCGCTCGGCGCTGATCTGGCTGGCAGGGATGAAGCCACGCAACCGCCCAAAGCGGATGATCAGCCCCCCCTTGTTGTAGCCATTGATCGTGGTCTCGTAGATGCTGCGTTCGCGCTCGTGCATTTCTGCTTCCAGCCAGTCTTGCTCTTCGCGAGCGCGACTGATGGAAACGATCATGTAGCCTTCCTGGCTGCTGGTGCGCACCACATAAGCGCGCACTTCGGCGCCCACTTCCAGCCCTTCGATGGTCGAGCGGTCCAGCCGTTCGAGCTCGCGCGGCGGGATCATGCCCAGTAGCCCTTCCTGAAAGCGCACCAGGATTTGCGTGGGGTTGGTTTCGTGCACCACGCCATCCAGCAAGTCGCCCCGTTTGATGCCCAAACGGGTGGCTTCGTCTGGCTCGGCCCTTCCGGGGTTCGTGCGGCTTCTTCGCTTTCGTCTTCGTCACCTTCTTCACCACCCGCAGGAACGCTTTCTTCGTCGTCCTCTGCGGCGCTGGCCAGGGCTTCTTCAGGGGCAGGCGCCAAGGTTGGAGCATCGACCTCCTCGGCAGGTGCATCGGTGGGCGAGTCCTCCAGGAGCGTGCTCGGCTCCGGGCTATCGGGCGAAGCAGCACTGGGAGCAGAGGGTGAATCTGCTACTGGTGAGGTCTCCTGCGTCGCAGCGTTGGCTTCCGGCGATTCTTGTAGTTCTTCGTTCGCGTTTGTGCTTTGCATTTTTATTGGACCTCCCCTGTGCTGCCTCTGAGCAGCCTCGAGTACGTGCTTGCGGGGGGTTCCCCGTCAAGCAATAGCTTTGCCTTCGACACACCGCAGATTATACTCGAAGATCAGCCCAAAGCCCAATTACAACTTCGCTACAATTGCCCTAAAAAGGCATATAGGATTTGGGGTCTACCGGGTTAAATTCCGCGTCGCGCACCTCAAAATGCAGGTGTGGCCCGCTGGAGCGTCCGGTGCTGCCAATCATCCCGATATGCTGGCCGGCAAAAACCGCTTCTCCGCAGCCCACGGCCCGGCTCCCGCTGAGCATGTGCGCGTAGAGGCTAAAGGTGCCGCCGTGGTCAATCACGATCACTTCGCCATAGCCCCAGTCGTTCCAGCCGGAATAGGCCACTGTGCCTGCGCCTGCCGCCGAAACCGGCGTGCCCGAAGACGCTGCCAGGTCAACCCCGGAATGCACCGTGGTGAAGTCTTGCCAGAAGGTGTAGCGCCCCTGCACCGGGTTATTGACCGGCAAGGAGGCCGCCGCCACCGTATACGAGCAGCCCCACAGGCCACCGCCACCGCCGCCCACCGAACCACTGCTGCCTGCGCCGCCGCTCACACTGGCGGGAGGTGCCCAGATGGCGCATAAGCCGCCGTCTGCACCGGGTGCCATCACCTTCATGCCCTCGACCAGCACTGTTTCGGGCGAGGCATCTTCCAAACGGTTATAGGGTTCTTCGATGATGGCCGCCGGGGCGATCTTGAGTTCTTCTGCCAGGGCCTGGATGGTGATGTTACGCGTTACCCGATAGAAAACGCCGTCTATGTGGGGGATATCGATGGTCCGGCCTACGCGCAGAGGGCTAACCAGGCGTGCGGGGTTCGACCAGATGAGCGTACAAAGGTCCAGGCCAAAGCGGTCAGCCAGCCCGTTGAGCGTATCTCCCTGTTGCACCACGTAGGTGACCGGTTCTGCACGTCCGCCGCTGCTCCCGCCAATGGTGATCGGGCTGCTTAGCAGGCTGATCCCCACCCTGGTAGCCCCCCCAGCGTGAGCGGCGCTTGCAGGGCCACCGCCACTTCGTCTGGAGCCGCTGTGGGCAGCACGCGCGGCTCAAAAAGCACCACCGGCTGTGTTGGGAGGGGGATGAGCGTGGGTGCAGGATCAGGATTTTCCGGGGTGGGTGTTGCGTCTTCGCCGGGTGGCAGGTTCTCCGCCACCGTAGGGCGAACTTCTGGCCCGCTTTCCTGCGGTTCCTCCTCCTGTGGGCGGTCCCCCAGGAAGAGCGCCAGGGTCACGGCCAGGGTCGCCAGCATCAGCAGCCCCAACCCCCCCAGCACGGCCCACCGCCAGGGTCCACCAGCGCGTCGTTCATCTCTGGCCTCCTGAACTGCTGGACGGGGCGCCGTGCGCGAAGGCGCCGTGTCTTCGACTGCATCCAGCGGCGGCTCTTCGGCTGCCAACCAATCGAACAGCCGTTGGGCGCGTTCGGGGTCGTCCTCCGGGCGAGGGATAGGGCCTGGGTTTCTGTCCATCAATCCGCGTTCCTCATTAAACGATCTGAAGGCTGTTCTATCGGATTTCCTGGCCTGGCACACAACGCCCGCGCTACGCCTCGCACACGGTCCTGAGGTGTTGGTGCGCCACGCTGCATGTTACAATGAAGCGACCCAGTTTGGCGCAGGAGCGTTGTTGCTTGGATATTTTGCTGATCACGGCCCTGCCTGTCTACCCCCGTCACTCGCGCGATGCGATGCTGGTGGCCTACCTGGCGCGCGAATTGGCAGCGCGACGGCATGTGTTGGACTTGTTGAGTTTCTATCACCATCCTGAAGAACTGGCGGAGCAACCGCGCTATCGTCACTACTTCCGCAGTGTGAAGTTGGTGCGCGATGTGCCACGCCGCCTCAAAGAGCGCCACCTGGAGCGCGCGCAGCGCTTCCCGCAGGAAGAAAGCGCTGCTTGGTCCCGGGAGATGTGGCAGGCGGTGCTTGGGTGTGTGCAAGATGCCCACTATGACGTGGTGCAACTGGTGGGTGGGGTGGAAGTCTATGAGTACTGGCACCTGATGCAAGGGTTGCCCACCGTGATCATCCCCTCAGCCCGGCACTTTCATTACCTGACGCCCCCTGCGCAAGCGCGCCACTTGCCAGGCGAAGACGAGCCCTTTCGGGCTAGCGAGAACTGGATGTTTGCGCCCTTCGACCGCGTGCTCATCACTACCCCGCAGGAGGGCGCGCTGATGAGCAAGATGGACGCGCTGGCCCGTCAGCGGCGCATCCCCTTGGGCGTGGATACGGACTACTTCACCCCCACCGGCTATGACCCGATTGTGCCGGGTTTGCTCTTCAGCGGAGACTTTGCCCTCCAAGCTGATCTGGAGGCCGCCCTGTTGCTGTGCGAGGAGGTCCTGCCACGGGTGCAGGCCACGCTCCCCGAAACCCGGCTCTACCTGCTGGGGCGCAACGCCCCTCCACACCTGCTGGAACACGCCAGCGAGCGGGTGATCATCGCGCAGAACATCATCGACCCACGGCCCTACTTTGAACGGGCGAGCGTCTATCTGTGCCCGCTGACCAGCTATGGCGGCTTTCGGTTGGATATTCTGCAAGCGCTGGCCATGCAAACGCCGGTTATCGCCAGCGATGAAAGCCTGGCCGGGCTGGATATTCACAGCGGGCAAGAGGTGCTGGTGCGGCGCTTTGCCGAAGATTTTGCAGAAACCGCCGTCGATTTGATCCGCGATGAAGAACTGCGCCGCCGCCTTAAAACCTATGGGCAGGCTTGCCTGAAGAACCAGTATCTCTGGGAACGCGTGGCTGATCTGTACGAAACGCTGTACCTGGACTTGATCGGATAGGACCAATCCAGCAAAATTGGCCCTGTTGGTTCTATAGATTGGCCCCGCCCTTTGCTAAGTTTCGCATATGATGCTTATGCTAGAAACCCTCGTAGACCAGATTCCGCTGGACCGGCAGTCTGATGAGCCGATCTACCAGCAGCTGATTCGGTTTTTCCAGGCGCAGATCATGAACGGCCAGCTTCAACCTGGCACGCGCCTGCCCCCCAGCCGCGACCTGGCCCGTTCATTGGGCATTGGGCGGATTAGCGTCGTGAGCGCCTACAATGAGTTGCAAACCCTGGGTCTCATTTCCGCCCATCCCGGGCGAGGGACCTTTGTCACCGGGATCAGCGAAGTCTCGCGCGCTAACCCCGCGCCACCCCGCCTGGCCACGCGCCAGGCCATCAATCAGCAAAACCTGCGCGAGCTAATGCGCCTGGCCCGCAAACCGGGTGTCATTGGCTTTGACGTGGGGACGCCCCCGGTGGACTTTCTGCCCGTGGAGGCCTTTCGCCGGGCCATTGACGCGGTTCTGGATAAGGATGGGGCAGCAGCCATTGCCTACGAAGCGCCAGAAGGCTACCTGCCCCTGCGCCGCGCCACGCGCGATTACCTGAGCTCGCAGGGGATTTCCTGCCGCCCAGAGAACATCCTGGTCACGGGTGGCGCACAGCAGGCGATTGATCTGGTGGTGCAGTCCATCCTGACCCCTGGCGACCTCATCCTCACCCCCACACCGACCTACGTCGGCATTCTGGATATTGCCCAGGTGCGCCAGGTGGTGCCATTGGGCGTGCCCTGCGATGAAAACGGCGTGCGGCTGGATGCGCTGGAAGACATCCTGGTGGAATATCACCCGCGCCTGATGTACCTGAACCCGACCTTCAGCAACCCGACCGGGCAAACGATGCCGCTGCATCGGCGGCGCCAGATTTTGCGCCTGGCCCAACAATACAACATGCTCATCCTGGAAGATGGCGTGTATCACGAACTGCATTTTGAAGACCCAGCGCCTCCCTCGCTTAAGGCGCTGGATGAAACCGGGGGCACCGTGTTGCATGCCAGCGGCTTCAGCAAGATTTTGCTGCCCGGCACGCGCATTGGCTACGTCATCGCAGAGCGTGAGGACGCCCGCGAACGCATGTTGCGCGTCAAGCAAGCAGCGGACATTTGCACGCCCACCCTTAACCAGCGCGCCATGCATATGTTCCTGGCGCGCGGCGGCTTGCCCGCCCACCTGGACCGGGTGCGCCACATCCTGCGGGCGCGGCGGGATGCTACCGTGGCCGCTGCGGAGCGCTATCTGCCTCCCAGGCTACGCTGGAACAAACCGCGCGGTGGCCTTTACCTGTGGGTGGAATTGCCGCAGGATGGCCCCACCGCTGCTGAATTCTACTTGAGCGCCATTCAGCACCGGGTCGCCTTCGCCGTTGGCAGTTTGTTCTACCCGAATGGCGATGGAGACTATACAATGCGCATCAATTTTGCCGCTCACACGCCCGAAGTGATCGAGGAAGGCTTTAAGCGCTTGCAAAAAGCCTGGGCCAGCCATCACGTGGGCGATTCCGAAGACCAACCTTTTCTCTAGGCCAAGCAATGCAGGAGGCTCAGGCAATGACAAACGGAACCCAGGCACCGAACACCCCTAACGGCAATGCATCTGACCGCAGCACCGGCACCGAAACCGTGAAGCGTGGGCTGGCGCAGATGCTCAAGGGCGGGGTGATCATGGATGTGGTGACCCCCGAACAGGCCAAAATCGCAGAGGATGCAGGCGCCGTGGCCGTGATGGCCCTGGAGCGCGTTCCGGCGGACATCCGTGTGCAGGGCGGCGTGGCCCGCATGAGCGACCCGGACATGGTCGAGAGCATCATGCAGGCCGTGACCGTCCCCGTGATGGCCAAGTGCCGTATCGGACATTTTGTGGAAGCGCAGGTGTTGCAAGCCCTGGGCATTGACTATATTGATGAAAGCGAAGTGCTCACCCCGGCGGACGAGCAGTACCACGTCAACAAGCACGCCTTTAAGGTGCCTTTTGTGTGTGGGGCGCGCAACCTGGGCGAAGCACTGCGGCGCATTGGCGAAGGCGCGGCCATGATCCGCACCAAGGGCGAAGCCGGAACTGGCGACGTGGTAGAAGCGGTGCGCCACGCCCGCACCATGCTGGGCGATATCCGCCGCCTGCAAAACCTGCCGGAAGATGAAGTGATGAGCTTTGCCAAGGAAATTGGCGCGTCTTATCATCTGTGATGGAAACGCGCGCGTTGGGCCGCCTGCCGGTGGTCAACTTTGCGGCTGGGGGCATCGCCACCCCTGCCGACGCCGCGCTGATGATGCAACTCGGCGTGGATGGCGTTTTCGTGGGCAGCGGCATCTTTAAGAGCGGCGACCCTGCCCGGCGCGCCAAGGCCATTGTGGAAGCCACCACCCACTACACCGATCCAGAGATCGTCATGAACGTGAGCCGCGACCTGGGCGAAGCCATGGTCGGCATCAATGTGAGCGGCATGGCCGCTGCGGAGCGCATCGCCGCCCGAGGCTGGTAAGCGCACGCCTTTCGGCCTGCTGGCGGGGCGGTCCGTGGCCGCCCCACTTCCCCACCCTACACGACCATCGCGCCCCTGGAGCGGGCCTACCTGAGGAGCAAGACGCCATGAAGATCGGCGTGCTGGCGTTGCAAGGCGCGTTTATTGAACACGAGAAAATGCTGCGCCAAGTCGGCGCCGAAGGGGCGCAGGTGCGCCTGCCTGCGCACCTGGCCAACCTGGATGGCCTGATCATCCCTGGTGGCGAGAGCACCACCATCGGCAAGCTGGCCACTACGTATGGCCTGATGGACCCCCTGCGGGACTTTGCGGCGCACAAGCCGGTCTGGGGCACCTGCGCCGGGATGATCTTCCTGGCTAAGGATATCGGGCACGACCGCCAACCCATCCTGGGCGTGATGGATATTCAGGTCAACCGGAACGCCTTTGGCCGCCAGATTGACAGCTTCGAAGCGCCCCTGGCCATCGCCGGGCTAGAGGGCGCGCCGTTCCATGCGGTGTTCATCCGCGCCCCGCTGGTGACGGAGGTGGACGAGGCTGCCGGAGTGCAGGTGATTGCCCGCCTGGAGGATGGCGGGATCGTGGGCGTGCGCCAGAAGCACTGGCTGGCGACCAGTTTTCACCCGGAACTCACCCACGATGCCCGCTTGCACGCCCTTTTTACGGAGATGGTGCGATCCGCAGGTTAAACTGCGTGGCCTCGGTGGTGATGGGGGTGGCGGCAGAGATGGCCAGCACAGCCCGGCCCCGGCTGGGGATGCCCTGCTGCGGGGTCTGGATTTCCCAGGTGCCGCGTGTGCCGTCGCCAGGCATCAGCAAGCGCGTGATGGCGATACCCTCGTCAAATTCTATCAGTTGCACAATGTAGTTCTGCGGCAGGCTGTTGGTGATGCGCACCCAGCCTTCGGCCTCCCAGGCCGAGTTGGGCTGCTCGAAGTTATCAAAAAAGTTGATCTCCCCAATGGCCACATCATCCAGCACCCAACCGGGCAGGGTCACCGCCTGGTCCGTGACGTAATCAAAGCGGAGGAGCACCTCGTTACCAACGAAAGGCGTGAGGTCGATGCGCTCCTGCACCCAGTCAGTCGGGCGGCTGGAGGTGCGGAAGGGGCTGGCTTCCAGTTCCAGCGGCACTTCGAAGTTCTGCCCGGCGCGGCGCAGCGTCAGGCGGACCGCCTCCCCAGGGCGGAAGGCATCCAGCACGCTGATGTAAGTCTCTGGCTGCAAAAAGGTGCCATTGATGGCCAGCAGTTCATCGCCAACCAGAATGCCCGCGTTGCTGGCCGGAGCCTCTGGAAACACGGTCGAGACGATCAGGCTACCAGGCGCAAAATCCACGCCAATAAAGGGCGCGGGTTGGGGTTGGTCGCCACGGCTGTTGCCCGTAAAACCGGGGGCAAAGGCCCGGCTGAAAGGGTTCTCGGTGGTGGAATCCGGCGTGGTGAGCACCTGCCAGGTCGCGCCGTCATCGCTGGAAATACTCAGGTAGCCGTAGTCCCAGAATTCTTCCAGGCTATACCAGGTCCAGAAGGTGAGCGTCGCGCTTTCTACCTCGCGCAGGTCAAAGCGCCCGGTGAGGCGGGCGTTGCCCTGGTTCCCTGCCTGAGACCAATAAACATGGCGCCCGGAGTACGGTTCGGTGGGCAGGATGCGCGTGGTCGGGGCGCCTTCGAAGGTCACGCTCAGGCGCGCGTGCTGGTCGGTGCTCAGTTCGATGTAGCGCGTGCCATATTGGTTGACCGTCAGGCCCAGCAATTCCACCGAAAACTGATCCAGCACCAGGTCCGGCGCGGCGGTGCCAGAGATACCCAGCAAGCGATGCGCGTAGCGACCGTCCCCCACGCGCGGGTTGTTGAGCCAGTTGGCCAGCACAAAGTCCGCAAAGGCCGTGTTAAAGTCCACTGGCGCCCCGGTCAGGGGATCGAGGATTTGCGCGGCTTCCAGGGCCCGGTTGATGCCAACGGCATCGTCGGCGGGTTCCTGAGCAATGCGCGTGATGATGTCATCGCCAAAGCGCTGCAACAGATAGGTCAGGAAGAGCGAGGCCCCCCCATAGTAGGTGACCGTGCTTTCCAGGTAGGGGAAGGTCGTGAGCTGATTGCGGGTGCCCTGGGCCAGATAAGCTTGCTGAAAACCCGTGCTAAAGTAGTCCGGCGCGGCCATAAAGCTACCCACCTCCGCCATGCCTTCGATGACCCAGGTGGCTTCGCTATCGTCCTGGTTGGCCTGCACCATGTGCTGGAACTCGTGTGCCAGCGTGGAAAGGTAGGCTGCCGGGTTTTGCAGGTTGCGGACCATGAGCAGGGTCTTGATCTCGTTGGAGCTTGGGAAGATTTCGTCCGGGTAGCCATCGGTATCAAAAAAGACCCCGGCAATCCCCGGTGCGTACTGGTTCACGTTCAAAATATGGATGCGCTCGTCGGTGGGATGGGGGCGCTCCTGCCCAAAAATAGCGCGAATCTCAGGGAAAAGCGTGTTGGCGGCCTCCTCCACGATGCGCTGCACAACCGCACGGTCGTAGGGCAACCCGCGTTCCACCCACAGCAGCACGTCGCGCTCCGCCGCCGCCAGCACAAACTCGCGCTGATTGGCCGTGGCGCCATCCATGCCGCCGATGTTAAAGCGCTCCACGGCCCCCAGCGCATAATCCGGGCGGCGTGCGAGGTCGAAGGTGGCTGGGTCCAGGCCGCGCAAGCGCACTGCCAGGTCCAGCGGATCGCGGTCTGGGATGGGGTTTTGTGCGATGGTGTGGATGGTTTCATCCTGGCCAGGGTCGGCCTGGAGCAAGCCGCCACTGCCCATCAGGAGCAGGCCAATCAAGCTAGCGAGGAGCCAACGACGCATGGTGCTTTCCCTTATTGGATTTCTGAGCAGGTGGCGCTGATCAGGCGCCTGCTGGGTTGAAGATAGCATGGCTTAGCGGCGGCGGGGTGGGCGCTTTTCTGACGGCAACCAGCCGAAAGGGGTTTCATCCAGGGCGTCCAGGTCTTGGGGC
>JAAUUD010000108.1 GCA_012031655.1 Anaerolineae bacterium
AGATTGCAGCCCTTGATGGTTTCGATCAAAGATCTTGGCCCGCTCGCCGATCTTTTGGTCCGGCTCATTCCAGGCGGCAAAATCAAAGTCGAGGCGATCAATGGCGGGGTGCTGCTGACCGGCAACGTGCCCTCCGCCGCCGACAGCGCGCGGTTGTAGATGCGCACCAACCAGGCAATACACAGAAACGTGCAACAGCCCCGTCGCCACCAGATAGGCCCCGCCAGCGCGCCAGGGGGCAAACTCCAACCCATATTGCATGCTGGGCGGGTTCAGTGCCAGGTTAAAGAACTCCCGCGCAAACAGGATCGGGTTGTAGCCCACCTGGAAGAGGTAGTCTTCCAGGATGATGAAGGAGCACAAAGCCCCTGCCGCCAGCGCCACCGTCCCGGCAACACCCAGGTAAACCGGGCCAACCTGGCCTTCATCAAACAGCCGCCGCAGCCACCACACCTCGCGCTTTTGCTTGAGCGCGGTGTTATCCAGGCCATAGCCTTCATATTCGTACTCATCTGGGTCCACGGGCTTGCCGCGCGTCCGGCCCCGCCACACCACAATGCCCACCGCCAGCGCGGTGGCAAAAGCGGTGCCTTCCCAGAAGGGGAAATCGTCCCAGAAGCCCCAGAAGGCGTTCCAGTCCTTCACCAGCGTGCCCGAAAGGAAGATGCACAAATTGCTGAAGAGCACCGAGGACACGCCCAACCACAGCGCCAGGCGGTGGATGCCGATTTCGCCAATGCTGTAGCCCAGCAGGTTGCGCCAGAAACCGTCTTCGTTGCCCTCGCGGATGTAGGGGCGCTTGGCCCCCATCAGGATGATCGAGCCATGCATCGCCAGGACCAGAGTTGAGGCAAACAACAGCGAAATCCCAATGGCATGGAAGGGGTTATAGAAGAAATTGTAGTATTGATAGCCAATGTTGGAGACCCAGTCCAGGTGGTGCGTAATGCCCAGGGAAAAACCATTGCCCCAGGCGCCCATCGCAATCGGGCGCAACCATTGGAGGGTCACCCAGGAAGTGAGCACCGCGCCATAGGCCAGCGGAATCTCGTAGCTCATCCCCAGTTTGCGCGCGATATCCACCTGGCGCAGCAACCAGCCCAGGAAGGCAATCGTGGCAAAGAACACAATCAACTGCCAGAAGAAGCCCGGCTCGTTGGGCCCCACCAGGCTCAGCCCGGCGCTAATGGGCGGGGGAGCAATGCGCGCTTGCAAAATGTTGTAGGCCCCTTCAACAATCCAGGCCTGGTAGAAGTAGAAGATCACGCCAAAGAAGATGCCAAACAGCGACACCACGCCAAAGGTACCCAGATAGAAGCGACCCACCCAGAAGTCGAACGGGTCCGCCCCGAAGAGGGCGTGCAGCAGAGTGCCGCCGCGTTTTTATAGCGCGCCTCCATCTCGGCAAAGGAGACTTCTTTCCCTTCCATCACCCGCTCGATGGCGAGGCGCCGGCGTTTCTGTTCCGGCAGGTCCTCTACAATCGATCCTGTTAACGGCTTAACCATAACTCACCTCTCGGGACTATCTGCGTATCCTTGGGTAGCGGGGGGCGGGGCCACTGTGGGTAGCAGCCTCGCCCCAATTGGCTTAATTCAGCCATGCCGCTTCATACCACTTGCTAGTTGCCCAGCCAGTTGTAGGTGCTGGTGCTCAAGAGGATGAAGTGGATGGTGAGTGCCACCCCGACCCCCAACAGGATGTAGAGGATCAGAACGGTGGTAAATTCGATCGGACGGTTCTTCGGACGGGTCACGTAAACAACTTCACGTTCGGGCGTATTGTCGGCCATTGAATAAGCCTCCTAATTCCTATTGACCCAGCCAGGGCTGCCAGGCATAAACGAGCGAGTGTGCAATCACGGCGATGATCGCGAAACCATAGGTGGACTTCACAACGATGTCGTGCATCAGCCATTCTTCGTTGGTGAACAGGCCCTTCCAGCGGTCCGGCACCAGGTCGTTGTCAACCCGCACCACTTCACGGTACTCTTCTGTCTGGATGACGATCTCATCTGCCATTGTCTTGTTCCTCCTGAACCTTCATGGCAAGCGGACGAAAATCGAACCCCGGAGCGCGCCATGGCAACCCCGGTGGTTACCCAATGATGGAGGGATCAATATTGCTGATCCCGAATGCCCTTGACGATCTTGTCAATGGCTGGGGCAAAACCGCCTTTGCGCAAGCCCCGCAAAAAGGTCAGCGTGTGGTCGGCTGCGCCACCAAAGCCCAGCGACACCGCATTAAATTGGCAATTGATGAAGGCGGGCAACGCGCCGCCGGTGTAGTGCAAAGTGGTGCCTTCGAAGCGGCAGTTCTTGAACTGGCGCCCGTCCACCTGCACTTCTTCGTCCCCAAAAACCTGTTTCTCGACCAGTTCCATGTTGGCTATTCTCCTTCTGGTGCCGCAAAACTCGGCACACCTTCAGCCGCGATGAGCGCCATGGCTGCTTCCACCGGGATGCTCACGACGCCATTGGCCTCGTCCATCCAGGTGTAGCCGTTGAGCTGCTCCACTTGCTGGTCGCGCACAGTGTCATAGAGGGTGCCCAGGTCATCGGGCAGTTGGGGGTAGTTTCGGCGGGCACTTCCTCACGCAGGGGCTGGTCGTTGCCCAGCACCTCGCGCGTGGGGTAGCTAACAAAGCCCACAAAGAGCATCGCCACGATGATGACCGCAGCCAGCACCAGCCCCGCGTTCCACACCGCCAGTTGGCCCCAGTTCTCGCCCACTGCTTCCGCCTTGTATTGGCGCACGCGCACAGGCTCTTCGGGGATCGCACCCAGCATCTGGCCCAGGCTCTGTTCCACCTGGCTGCTAAAGCCCCCGTGATACATGCCGGTCAGGTATTTGAGGGTCTGGTAGGCGCCGCCTTCGAGCTGAAAGTTGACCCTGTCAAAGTCGCAGCGGACAAAGCTGGGCAGCTCGCCCCCGCGATAGACCAGGCGGCACTCCATGAAGGTGCAGCCGTCGTAGCGGTTGCCGTCCACTTCCACCGTCTGGTTCCTGAAAGTCAGGTTAAAAAAGTTGCTCATGAGTGGCCCTCCCTAGCGCCCTGTCCCGCTGGACATGTCTTCCGCAGGCGGCGCGGCTTCGCTGGCCCGCACCGCTGCCGCAAATTCGGCTTGCAGGTCTTCTGGCAAGTCTTGCAGTGTGGCGCTCTGGCTAAGTTGCAGGGCGCGGATGTAGGCCACAATCGCCCAGCGATCTTCCGGGTCCGGGATGCGCGATGCATAGCTGAACATCACCAGTTGCCCGTTGACGATGACATCATAGTAGTGCCCAGCGGGCTTGGCGCGGATCACCGGATCGTGGAAGGAGGCCGGTGGCGCAAAGCCTTCCAGGGAGATGACGCCATCGCCATAGCCAACGTAGCCGTGGCAGGGCGAGCAGAAGCCGTTGTACAGGCGTTGACCTTCTAGCAGTAGCGCTTCGTTCACTTCCACCGGAAATTCGTCGGCCAATTCGCCATCCACGCGCCCGGCATACAGCAACTGGTCTTCGCGCAGCGCGCCAATCGGCACCGCGTTGGGGTCCAGCTCGGGCGCAGCCACGCCAAAGACCACGCTTTCATCATAGGGATCGGCGTATTTAGGCTGCTCCTGCATGTTGCCGATCTCGGTGCAGCCGGCCACCAGGACCGTGCTCAGCGCCAGCAAAAGCCAGCGCATCCGGCTTGAAATGCGTATCGTGTTCAACTTTCCACCTCGCTCACGTTAATCGGTTCCAGGCTCGCCAGAAATTCTGCGGTGTCTTGCAGGTCAAATTCTGGGTCGATGGATTCGATGCACAGGAAGAAGCGACTGCGCGAGGCTTCGCCAAAGTTCGGTGTGTTGAAGATGGGGTGATAGGGCAAGGGCAGCGCATTCTGCGCGAACATCGTGCCCACCAGCGCCAGAGCCGTGAACAGGATAGCCGCCTCGAAAGTGATGATCATGAAGCTTGGCCAGCTGACCACCGGACGCCCACCAATGTTGAATTCGTAGACGTTGGTCGAGGTCCAGTATTGCAGCATGTAGCCCGAAAACGCCCCCACCAGCAACGCCACCGGCACAATCCAGGCCGAGATGTTGGTGCGCTTTTCCAGCACATCTGCCAGCCCTTCGATGTAGTAGGGTGAATAGGCCCGCACCCGGCGGTACCCAGCGCGGCGTGCCTCGCGCGCTGCATCCAGCAGTTGCTCGGCGCTCTCGAACTCCGCCGCCACGCCATAGAGCGTGTTGGGCTGTTTACTTGACATGGTGTGCCTCCTCGATCATCGTGGCCTGCGTCTCGGCAATCGGGATCACGGGCACGAAGCGGATGAACAGGAACATGGCGGTCAGGAACAGGCCAAAGGGCGAGATCACCGTCAGGATGTCCCAGATGCCGAAGGTGAAGGGATCCCACATGTTTTCCAGGAAGGGGTACGAGAGGCTCACCGGGATGATGACGAAGCGCTCTAGCCACATGCCCACCAAGATCGCCAGCGAGATCAGCACCATCGCTGTGGGGTTGGTCCGCACGCTGCGGAACCACAGGAGCTGCACCACCACCGCGTTAAAGATCATCATGCCCCAGAAGGACCAGCCCAGCGGCCCCAGGACGCGCTCGACCGAATAGGCCCATTCGTAGGTATCGCCGCTAAACCAGGCACCGAAGATTTCGATGAGGTAGCCGTAGGTCACCAGCAAGCCGGTGATGAGCATCAGGATGCCCGCCTTGTTCATGTGCTCGTCCGTGATGATGGTCTGCATCTTGTAGGCACTGCGGAACAGCGCAGCAAAGAGCATCACCATCGCCAGACCAGAGAAAATGGCCCCGGCCACAAAGAAGGGCGGGAAGATGGTGTGGTGCCAGCCTGGCAACTGGCTGATGGCAAAGTCCAGACCGACGACGCTATGCACAGAAATCACCAGCGGGGTGGCGATGGCCGCCAGGAAGAAGGCAGTCCGGTGCAGCCCCTGCCAGTGGTGGGCATCGCCACGCCACCCCAGAGCCGGGATGGCATACATGAACTTGGCCACGCGGGTGCGGGCTTTGTCGCGCATGCTGGCCAGGTCCGGGATCAGGTCAATGTACCAGAACAGCAACGAAACCAACCCATAGGTGCTGATGGCCACCGCGTCCCAGATGAGCGGGCTGCGCCACTGAGAAAACAGGTTCATCGTGTTCGGGTACGGGATCGTATAGTAGATCAACTCCACACGCCCCACGTGGAACAGCGGGAACAACCCGGCCACCGCCAGCGCAAAGAGCGTCATGGCTTCTGCAAAGCGGCTAAAGGCCGTGCGCCAGCTCTGCCGCATCAGCAAGAGGAAGGCCGAAATGAACGGTGCCCGCATGCCCAATCCCGATCCAAAAGACCAGGTTCAGGATGTCCATCGCCCAAACGGTCGGGATGTTGATGTTCCACAGGCCCGTCCCACGGAAGGTGATGGAGCCTAGCGTGAAGATGAACACCGCCAGCAGGCTCACGGAAATGAGCAAGCCAACCCACCACCACCAGGGCGCAGGCGCAAAGATCATCCGCGCCACCTTGTCCACCACACTACCGGGTTGCTCCCAATTGGGCGGGTCTTGATCCGGCAACATCGGCGGCCCGGCCTCCCGGCGGACGACCGGCTGTTTGGATACAGAATCGTAGTCTACTGTCGCCATAACAGGTCCCCTATGCTTCTTCTACTGGCGAATAGAGCGCCGCGTTCGGGTTAGAGAGGCGCGCCAGGTATGTGGTGCGCGGACGGGTGCCCAGTTCTTCCAGCAGGCCGTAGTTCAAGGGCTGAGCCTTGAGCGCCACCACCTGGGCATCAGGATCATTCAGGTTGCCAAAGCTGATGGCGCGCGCCGGGCAAGCCGATTGGCAAGCGGTCATCACTTCGCCATCGCCGATCAGGCGGTTTTCGTTGCGGGCGTTAATGCGCGCCGCGTTGATGCGCTGCTGGCAGTAGGTGCATTTTTCCATCACCCCTTCGGGCCGCACCGAGACGTTTGGGTTGCGCTGCTCGATGAGGATGTCTTCATCCTGCACGTAGCGCTGGAAGTTGAAGCGCCGCACGCTATAGGGGCAGTTGGCCGAGCAGTAGCGCGTGCCAATGCAGCGGTTGTAGATCATGTTGTTGATGCCTTCGGTGTCGTGAATGGTCGCTTGCACCGGGCACACGATCTCGCAGGGCGCGGTTTCGCACTGCATGCAGGGCACCGGCTGGAAGCTGGTGGTCACGCTGCCGTCTTCGTGTTCCAGGTAGTAGCGGTCCACGCGCAGCCAATACATCTCGCGGCCCTTGGCCACGTTTTCTTTGCCCACCGCCGGGATGTTGTTTTCGGACTGGCAGGCGATGATGCAGGCATTGCACCCAATGCAGGCGGTCAGGTCGATGGTCATGCCCCAGGCGTAGCCACCTTCCCCTTCTTGCACTGGGAAGATCGCCAGGTTCGGGTCTACCTTATATTCCCCGGCGGCGAAGGTCGGGTTCTCGCGGAATTCGGCCAGCGTGCCAGCGCGCACCGGCAGGTCGCTGTAGCCGCGATCCAGTTGTTCGGGGTCGATGCGGCTACGGACAACGGCGAGTTTATAGTCTTCGCCTGTGTTGCGCACTTGCAACCCTGGCGCAAACCAGAAGGCCGCCAACGTGCGCAGGGGATACACATTGAAGTCGAGATCTTCGTCCAGGTCGGCGCTGATGCCGCGCCCATAGCCCAGGTAGACCGTCACCACGTTGTCGGCCACGCCCGGCAGCACAAAGGCCGGCACCCGGACACTCGCGTTGTTGACGCTGAGTTCCACCAGGTCGCCCGTTTCCACTTCGAGATCATTGGCGGTGGCGACGCTCATGATGGCGGTGTTGTCCCAGCTCACCTTGGTGAGCGGGTGCGGCAGTTCTTGCAGCCAGCTGTTGTAGCCAAAGCGCCCATCGTAGAGCGTGGGCGAGGGCCGGAAGACCAGTTCCAACCCTGCGGCGGGTTCGGTGGTGGCCAGGGTCGCGAATTGTCCGGCCAGGTCGCTGCGCAGGCTGGGCGAAATCGCCGGGAGCGCGCTGTTTTCGGCCACGCCGTTGTGCAGCGCACGCCGCCAATAGGCTTCGAAGTCTTCGCCATCGTAGAGGCCCTGCCAGGTCGCGCGCACCAACTGGTACCCGGTCCGCTCATCACCCATCAGCGCAGCCAGCACATCATGGGCAGAGTGGGCCTGCGGATACAGCGGGCCAATCGGCGGTTGCATCACGCTCAGGCTGCCATCGTAGGCGCGGGCATCGCCCCAGGCTTCAATGAAGGTGGTCGCTGGGAGGTGCCACTGAACCAGGCGCGAGGTTTCGTCATAGTAGAGCGAGAGATGCGCGCTAAAAGCGACGTTCGCCAGCGTGCTGGCGAAGTCCAGGTCGGCGGGCGCGTCGTAGGCCGGGTTACCGCTGAGGATGAACAGCGCATCCACGTTGCGGTTGTTAATTTCCTGAACCAGCAAGGCGATATTTTCGTTTTCGGTGACCGGGGAAACTTCAATCGGCTCGGTGTAGACCACAGCCTCGCTAGCCAGCAGGTTATTGATGGCGTGCGCCAGCGCATGCACCACCGCAGGCTGCTCGTCGCCGGGCACCACCAGAGCGCGGCTGCCGCTGGCTTGCAGGTCTTGCACCAGCGCGGCCAACCACGGGTTATCATTCCAGCGCGTGGTGCTGGCTTCCACCCCTGCCACACCCAACGCCACCGCCAGCGCCCGCGCAAAGCCTTCAACCTCGCTGGCGCGCATCTTCAGGTGGTTGTCGGCTTTGGCACCGGTGAGGGTGGGCGCGCTTTCCACCATATAGAGGCGGCTCATGCTGGCCTGGTCTGCATTTTCGCGCACGGTGTGGCGGGCCATAAAGTCCCGCGTGTAGCGCAAGCTACCCGGCATACTAAAGAGGAAATCCGCATCCAGGGAAAGGATGACTTCGGCTTCGTCAAAACGGTAATAGGTGTTGATTTCCTGATCAAAAGCCAACTGCCCCCAGCCCGCACATTATCGCGCCCGACCGGGTCATATTGCACCAGGCGTGCGTTCGGGAACATCTCGACCAGGGCCACCAATTGCGCGGCCAGGGTGGGCGAAGTGACAGTTTCAGTCAAAATACGGATGTTGGCGTTGTTGGCGCTGCTCAGGCCGGCCAGCTCCGCGCGGAAGTCGTCCCAGCTTGCCGGGGCACCATTGCGGCGCACCGTGGTCGAGCGCTCCGGGTTATAGAGCTCCAGGATGGCGCCTTGCAGGTAGGGAGAGCTGCCGCCCAGCGAGGCCGGGTGCTCTGCATTCCCATCCAGGCGAGTGGGCCGCCCCTGGTGCGTTTCGATGACCACCCCGGTCGCAACCCCGCCCAGAACCATGGTGGAGGCAAAGAAAAGCGGCCTGCCTGGCACCATCACTTCGGGGACCTGCACATAAGGGATGATCTTTTCCTCTGGCGGGCGCGCGGTGCAACTGGCCCCAAAGCCCGCCACCGCCAGCGAAGCCCCCATCAGCTTGAGGAACGTGCGGCGGTCCATGCCATATTGCCGCCGCACAGCCGCTTCGCGCGGCAGGTTGGCTTGCAAGGCAGCATCGAACTCCGCTTGCTGTGCGGGGGTGTCCAGCGGTAGTCGTGTGAGGTCCCGGTGGACCGCGTTGGCGTCAGTCTGTTGGCGTATTTCTTGCATCATGCGAAGCCCCTTTTACTAGCGATGGCAGATCGAGCAGGAGTCCAGCCGGTCCACGTCGATTTCGTGGAATGCAACCAGTTGCATGCCAAGTTCGACCTGATCTTCGGGGGCTTCATACCCAAAGGTATAGACCTCCTCAACGGGCCGAATGTACTCCTCTGGCTCCCAATGGCATTCCAGGCACCAGTCCATGGTCATGTTCTGGGCTTGCCAGGCCACCACCATCTGATCCACCCGGCCATGGCAGGTTTCGCAGGCAAACCCCGCCTGCACGTGGATGCTGTGGTTAAAGTACACATGCTCGGCCAGGTCGTGGACCTTCTCCCATACCAGGCGCTCGCCCGTGGCGTAGCTGGTGCGGACTGGCTCCAGCAAGGTGCTGTAGGTGGCAATCTGAGAGTGGCAGCTCATGCAAGTGTGCGTATCGGGGATCCCGCCGTAGGAGGACTGTTCAGCGGTCGCGTGGCAATACAGGCATTCAATGTTGAGCTGATCGCTGTGCAGCTTATGGCTGAACCGAACAGGTTGTTCGATGGCAATGCCCACCGACGCACGGGTGTACGGCGATTGGTCATTGACAAGGAGCAGAGCCAGGATGACCACCCCTGCCAAGAGGGATGCCAGCAAGCTCAACCGAGCAATGGTATTGGCAGCAGGTCGAAAAAGTTGATTCATATCGGCAACCAATCTAGCTTAGCGCAGGCTATGAGCACGGACATTAGACGATAACTACAGCCCACCCCGGGCCATAGGGATCGAAGAGCCAAATGGCGCGCCGAGCCACATCACCTGGTCAAAACAAACAGGTTGCGGGGGATAGGAAAGCGATGGGATGTAGGTCATCGTAAACCCCAGTTTGGCGCGTCGCTCAATTGTAAAGCTATTGCAAGGACGAGATATGGGTGGTAACTTGCGGCCAGCACATCCCCATGTTGTGCTTGCCAAGCGTGTGTGCGCGTCCTTGTCTTTGTTAGAAGGTCGTTAAAACCTACCAACTAATGCCATTATATTCCAAGCCATTACACAATGCAACAAAGTGGCTAGAACCAAACCAGGGCCATTTTACCCAAATCTCCCCTGGCCTTAAGGATAATCTGTGGCAGCGGTCGGTTGGCTCTGGCTCTCGCGGATAATTGCCGGGCCGCTCAGGTTATACGCCACGGTCAGCCCCAGCGCAAACAGCGCCGCGCCAATGCCCATCAACACGGCCAGCAGGGTCGGCGCAATCAACGCCAGGCGGATGAACACGGTCACCACGGCATACCCAAAATTGCGGAAGGTGACCTGAAAGCTGATGCCATAGCGCAACGAAATGAGCACCATCAGCACGTCGGTAAAAATCAGCACGGTGTAAAAACGTCTCAAAGAAGGGTAAAGGGGTTGGCCGCGCATCAAAGCGG
>JAAUUD010000109.1 GCA_012031655.1 Anaerolineae bacterium
GATGAAGGGACTCATCTTGAGCGGCGGCGAAAGGCACGCGCCTTTACCCGCTCACCTACACGCGCGCCAAACAATTGATCCCGGTGGCCAATAAGCCTGTACTTTTTCGGGTGATTGAAGCCATTCGTGATGCAGGCATCCGTGAAATCGGGGTCGTCATTGGGGACACCGGGCCAGAAATTCGCGAAGCAGTGGGCGATGGCAGCCAATTGGGCGACGTATCCATCACTTATCTGGAGCAGGATGCCCCGCGCGGCCTGGCCCATGCGGTCAAGATTGCGCGCGACTTCCTGGGCGACTCGCGCTTTGTGATGTTCCTGGGCGATAACGTGATCCAGGGCGGCATTAGCGACCTCATCCGCGACTTTGAAAACCACCACGAATGGAACAGCCAGATTGTGCTAACGCGGGTTGAGCACCCACAGCAATATGGCGTGGCAGAGCTAGACGCACAGGGGCAGATCGTGCGCCTGGTCGAAAAACCAGAGAATCCCCCCCAGTAACCTGGCCCTGGTGGGCATCTATATGTTCGATGCCAACGTATTTAAGGCTGTAGACGCCATTCGACCCTCGCGCCGTAACGAATTAGAGATCACGGATGCCATCCAGTGGTTGGTGGAACAGGGCTACCGCGTTTTCCCTACGTCCACCAGGGATGGTGGATCGACACTGGCAAGCCGCGTGATATGCTGGATGCCAACAGCAAAGTTCTGGAAGAACTGCAACCCCAGGTGCTGGGCAAGATCATCGACTCGGAAGTGGACGACCGCGTCACTGTGGCGGCCAGCGCCGAGATCATCGACAGCGTCGTGCGCGGCCCGGCCATCATCGGGGAAAACACGCGCATCATCAATAGCTATATTGGCCCCTTTACCAGCATCTATCACGATGTCCTGATCGAAGGTTGCGAGATCGAACGCAGCATCGTGCTGGAGAATGCGCGCATCCTGCATGTGCCGCAACGCATTCAGGATAGCCTGATTGGGCGTAACGCGGATGTGGGCGTGGCAGACCAGAAACCGCGTGCGCTCAAGCTCACCCTGGGGGACTATAGCCGCGTGCGGCTCTTCCCGGTCAATGGCAATGGTAAAAAGTGAGGTCAGCATGAAGAACATCCTGGTTACGGGCGGCGCGGGCTTCATTGGCAGCGCCTTTGTGCGCCACATGGTTAGTGCCTATCCCGAGTATACGCTGATCGTTTATGACAAGCTAACCTACGCTGGTAACCTGGATAACCTGCTGCCCGTGCACGATGAACCCAATTATCGCTTTGAGCGCGGCGACATCGCAGACGAAAAGAGCGTCCGCCGCATCGTGGAGCTTTATGAAGTCGATACGATTGTCAACTTCGCGGCAGAATCGCACGTAGACCGGAGTATTCTGGAGCCGCACGCCTTCATCCATACGGATGTGGTTGGCACCTATATTTTGCTGGAGGTGGCGCGGCAACTGGGCGTGCAGCGCGTTCATCAGGTGAGCACAGATGAGGTCTACGGCAGCATTCCCGAAGGGTTCTTTAAAGAAGGCGATCCGCTGGAACCCAACAGCCCCTACGCAGCCAGCAAAGCCGGGGGCGAATTGATTGTGCGCGCCTATCACCAGACCTTCGGATTACACACGACGGTCACGCGGGGCAGCAACACCTTTGGTCCCTATCAATATCCTGAAAACTGGCGCCTTTCTTCATCACCGAAGCCATTGACGACCGCCCCCTGCCGCTTTACGGAGATGGCCTGCAAGTGCGCGATTGGTTGCATGTGGATGATCACGCCTACGCGGTGGACCTGGTGCTGCACAAAGGCACCCCAGGGGAAATCTACAACATCGGTGGCGAAAACGAACGCACGAATCTTGAAATCACCCATCTGATTCTGGAAACGCTGGGCAAACCAGAGCGCCTCATCACCCATGTAGCAGACCGCCCCGGCCACGACCGCCGCTATGCCCTAACCAACGACAAGCTGCGCCGCGACCTTAACTGGGCACCTGACCGCCCCTTTGAGAAAGCCATGCGCCAGACCATTCAATGGTATGTGGATAATGCCTGGTGGTGGCGCAAGATCAAGACGGGCGAATACCTAGAATTCTACAAGAAACAATACGGTGAGCGGCTCGCCAACGCGGGCAGCTAGCCCGGGGGCCTGGCCCGCACGTTTGCTGATCCTTGGGCTGGCGGCCACGCTGCGCCTGGCAGCGCCGGGCATCACCGAATTTAAGCTGGACGAAGCCAATTTATCGCTGCTGGCGCTGGATGTGGCCCAGGGAGAGCGCTTTCCGCTATTGGGGATTGGCTCCTCGGTGGGCTTCCCCAACGCCCCGGTGAATGTTTACCTGTTGGCTGTGCCCTATCTGGGTGGTAGTCATCCTGTTCTGGCAAACAGTTTTATCGGGTTGCTGAGCCTGCTGGCGGTGGCGTTGTTGTTTGCCCTGGCGCGGCGCTACCTCAGCCTCTCGGCAGCGTATTTCGCAGCACTGGCCTATGCAGTGGCCCCCTGGGCGGTGGTTTTTTCCCGCAAAATCTGGGCGCAAAATCTGCTGCATGCCTGGGTGGTGTTGGTGGTGTATACCGGGCTGCTGGGCTGGGTAGAGGGCAAACGTTGGGCGCAATGGCTGCACCTGCCCTTGCTGGCGCTCACCCTGCAAATCCACTTTGGCGCCCTGACCTTGCTCCCCTTCAGCGCCTATCTGCTTTGGCAAGCGCGGCCCCGCTGGGGCCGGGCGCTGTGGGGCAGCCTGGCGCTCAGCGCGTTGCTGTTCCTGCCTTATGGCGTGGGGCTGGCCCGCGATGGCTGGTTCTCGCTGGAGAAAGCCCGCGACACCCGCGCGGCGGCAGAGGCTGCTTCCCCGGCTCAAACCGCTCAATCCGGCGGCCCGCTGACGGCGCAGGGCTGGCGCCTGGGCACTATTGCGCTCACTGGACGCGATCTGCACGCGCTCACCGGGCCGGATGCCTTCCGCGACTATCTGGCACGCACCCCCAACGCCGATCCGCTGCTGAATGGCTTGCTGCTGGGCATGGGCGCGGGCGCGCTGGCGCTCCTCTGGCGGCAAGATCGGATGGGCCGGGCGCTGGTGCTGTGGGGAGCAGCCCCTTTCCTGATTTACAGCGTGAGTTGGGTCGAAGGCACAGTTCACTACTTTATTCCGGCGCTCCCGGCGGGCTGCCTGTGGCTGGGCGCGGGTTGGGCAGCCCTGCTGCGCGTTTCAGAACGTTTTTCGCCACCCGTTCGCACAGGTCTGCGTTATGCCCTGGGGAGCGGATTGGGCGCGCTTTTTGTGCTCCAGGTTGGGTTGCTGGGATTTGTGCACCACTACGTGAATCACCACGCCACGCCGGGCGGCTTTGGGCAACCCCTGGGCTATCTGCTGCCTGTCCGGCAAGCCCTGTTCGCCGATCATCCGGCGCGGGTGCTGGTCAGGGTAGATGGCATGGTGGTCGGCCTTGACAATGACGCCACGGTTTGGCGTGCCTTGTTAGACCCCGTGCCTGACGTGCGTTTTCTGGATGCGCAAACCGAGGTTTACCCTGCCGAAACAGCCCTGGTGCTGGAACATGCCTGCCCGGGTTTCGCGCTACGCAGCCCGGCGGAAGGCTGCTACCAGGTACGGCAGCGTTCGCCTGGCGCCCTTGCGCAGGCTGCCTTTAGCCCCTTCGCAGAGGCAACCTCCCTGCGCTTTGCCAATGGCGTCCGCGTGCAGGGCTATCGCTGGTTGGGCGAAGGCTGCCTGGTGTTGCTCTGGAGCACGGAGCAACCTGCCAGCCGGAATTATAGCTTTGCAGTGCATTTTCTGGATGCCGCTGGAGAGCGCATCGGCCAGGCAGATCGGCTGGCCTGGCTGGGGCAGTTCTGGCGCCCTGGCGACCGCATCGTAAGCACCTTTTGCCTGGCGTTGCCCCCTCAGGCTCGCGCTACGCTCGCCAGCGTGAACCTGGGGCTCTATCATCTGGCCGGGGACCAGTACTTTAATGTCGATCTGCTGGACCCGCAAGGCGCCTGGGCCGGGCAGTTCATCAATCTGCCTGGCCCATCCCACTAGAGATCGTCATCTTCTTGCTTGTTAGTGAAAACGGGCAAATGCCCCAGCGCGATGACGTCTTTCCACTGCGCGCCATCGCCTTCGGTGAAGATCGCTGCGGTAGCCACCACTTTGGCGGCGGCCTGTTCCATCAGCAAGCGCATCCCATTGAGCGTGCTACCGGTGCTGATGACATCATCCACCAGCACCACCGAATGCCCAGAGACGATCGCCCGATCTTTTTCGTCCAGGTAGAGCGTCTGCGTTTTGCCAGTGGTGATGGAAGCGGTTTCGCTGCTGAGCGCTTCGCCCATGTAGGATTTGTAGGTTTTGCGCAGCACGACGAAGGGCACGCCCATTTCTACGCTCAGGGCATAGGCCAGCGGGATGGCTTTGGCCTCTGCCGTGACCAGCGCGCTGGGCTGATGCGCCCGCAGGGCTTCTGCCAGGGCGCGTGCAGAGACCTGAACCAATTCAGTATCCCCCAAAATGTTCACGATTGCGATCCGCACCCCTGGGGCCACCTCAAAGAGCGGCAGGGCACGTTGCAACCCGGCAACCTCCACCGGATAGATCTCCCGTTCTTGACTCATGCTTCTTCTTCCCCCGTGATGTTCTGGACAATGGGCTGAACGATGGTGATAAAACGGGCATAGCGGGCCGCAACTTCCCCCAACCACGCCTCGGTGAGCGGCTCGTCCGGGTGCAGTTCGTAGAGCTTGGTCCAGCCCCGATCCCACACTTCGGCATGGACCCCATCTCCCAACTGTGCGCGGATTTCAAACAGATGACGATCCAGCGCCGCTAACAGTTGATAATTATACGTGCTGCTGCGGGTTTCCGCATGCAAACCGATCTCCAGCACCCGCCCGGTCCGGTTATAGGGGCGCGAAACTTCATAGTGCAGGCGGCGGTCCTGGGCAAAAGCAATCTGGCATAGCCAGCGCGTTTCGCCCCATTGATAGGAACCCAAAGCGGAGTCAAGCAGTTCTGGCAGGCGTTGCGCCAACCGCTGCATGAACTCGGTGTGCCGAAGTGCCATGGTTGCGGCTCCTGTCCAGGGGAATACCTGCGGGGGAGGGAAGGCCAGCCCCGCCCAAGAAGCGGCAGGCTGGCCCAGGAAAGCGGCTAAATGACGATGTTCACCAGGCCGTTCTTGGGAACGTAGATCACCTTGCGGGGCGTTTTGCCCTCCAGGTAGCGTTGCACGGCTTCTGAAGCCAGCGCGCGGGCCTTGGCGTCTTCTGCGCTGATGGTCGCCGGGACGGTGATGCGGTCGCGCACTTTGCCGTTCACCTGCACGCCCAGGGTAATTTCATCCTCTGCGGCCAGCGCGGCATCGAAGGTTGGGAAAGCCTGCTGATGTACGCTAAAGGAGTGTCCCTCCCTGGCCCACAGTTCCTCTGCCATGAAGGGCGTCACTGGCGCCATCAGCAACAGCATGATGCGGACTGCCTCGTGCCAGCTTTGGGCATCCACGTTGCCTTCGCGCTGGGCTTTGACCAGGGCGTTTTTCAGTTCCATAAGCGCAGCCACCGCTGTATTGAAGCTAAAGCGCTGCATACCGTCTTCTACCTTGGCGATAGCCTGGTGGGCCTTGCGCAACAGCTGGCGGCTCCCGGCTTCCACATCCCCGTGCGAGATTGGCGCCCCGGTATGGACGACTTCCCACACATCGCGCAGCCAACGCACTACCCCCTGAATGCCCTGGCTATCCCAGGGGCCGCCCTTCATCCAGTCGAAGGCGAACATCAGGTACGCCCGTACGGTATCAGCGCCATATTGCTGCACCAGTTCATCCGGGTTAACCACGTTGCCACGGCTCTTGGACATGCGCTGGATTTCCAGGTGCTGGCGCAGTTGATCCACGCGGGCCGTGCCAGGCACCTCGGGTATGATGATCTGCGCCTCTGGCAACACTTCCACCGTGACCTGCGCATTGCCGTTCTGCACCTGCAAAATGTTTTCTGTGCGGCGCACGATCTCGCCGTAAACCCCCTGGAAGCCCGGTGGCACCTGGCCCGGCTCAATCACCTGCACCTGGTCTGCAAACAGCTTGTCGCCCTCGCGGCGTCCAGTGGCCAGGATGGTATGCCCCCAGGCGTTCTTCGCCCAGGATTTGCCCCTGGTTACGCAAGACAACCATGGGCTCGTCAAAGGCTGCGCCGGGATCGCGCCCGCGCTGCTCCATGATGCGCTGTGTGTCCGCGAAGATGTCCAGGTCGCGCATGGCTTTGGTAAAGAAGCGCGTATACAGCAGGTGCATGGTGGCATGCTCTGCGCCGCCTGTGTACACATCCACCGGCAACCAATAGGCGGCCTCTTCGGGGTCAAAAGGCGCCTGGGCATAATTCGGGCTTAAATAGCGGTAGTGATACCACGAGGAGCACATGAAGGTGTCCATGGTATCGGTTTCGCGCTGGGCGGGTTTAGCCTCTGGCGTGCTGGCCTGGATGTACCCCTGGTGTAACTTCAGCGGACTCTGGCCGGTGGGCAAAAAGTCCACATCTTCGGGCAGCAGCACGGGCAGTTGCCCCTCTGGCACGCTTTGCGGTTGGCCGTTTTCGTCATAAATAATGGGGATCGGCGCGCCCCAATAGCGCTGGCGGCTGATCAGCCAATCGCGCAGGCGATAATTCACCGCCTCTTGCCCCAGCCCTTCGGCTTCCAGCCAATCAATGACGCGGGCGATGCTGGGGTTTTTGCGCCCTTTTTCGGTGTTGACAGGCGTGCCATCCAGCAAGCCGCTGTTCATCATCTGCCCTGGACCCACATAGGCTTCGGGCATGGTCGCGCCATCCAGCGGGGGCTGACCTTCCGGTTGGATCACTGGCACGATGGGCAGGTCGAACTTGCGCGCAAATTCGAAGTCGCGCTGATCGTGGGCGGGCACAGCCATAATTGCCCCGCTGCCGTAGCTCACCATAACGTAATCCGCGATCCAGATGGGAATGCGCGCCTGGTTCACCGGGTTGATGGCATAGGCCCCGGTGAAGACGCCCGTTTTCTCCCGATTTTCCGCCGTGCGCTCGATTTCCGTGGCGCGAGCGGCCTGCGCAACGTACGCTTCGGCTGCCTCGCGCTGGGCCGCGCTGGTGATGTGGCTAACCAGGGCATGCTCCGGCGCCAGCACCATAAAGGTCGCCCCCCACAGCGTATCCGGGCGCGTGGTGTAGATCGGGATGGGGTCGCCCTGGTCGGTGTGGAAGGTGACGTTGGCGCCTTCGCTGCGCCCAATCCAGTTGGTTTGCATGACCTTAACTGGCTCTGGCCAGTCCAGATGGTCAAAATTCAGCAGTTCGTTCGCATAGCGCGTAATCTGGAAGAACCACTGGGTCATCAATTTCTGGATGACAGGCTGCCCGGTGCGCTCATCTTTGCCATCAATCACTTGCTCGTTGGCCAGCACAGTTTGCAATGTGGGCGACCAGTTCACCATCGCTTCGCCCTGGTAGGCCAGGCCGCTATCAAAGAAGCGCTTGAAGAACCATTCGGTCCAGCGGTAGTAGTCAGGATCGCAACTCACGGCCTCGCGGCGCCAATCGAACATGGCCCCCATGCTCCGCAACTGGTTACGCATCCGCTCAATATTGGCGTAAGTCCATTTGGCGGGGTGGATGTTGCGCTGGACGGCGGCATTTTCCGCAGGCAGGCCAAAAGCATCAAAGCCCATCGGAAAGAGCACGTTATAGCCCTTCATGCGCATAAAGCGTGCGCGGGCATCCGAGGGCGTCATGGCGAACCAATGCCCAATGTGCAGGTCCCCGCTGGGATAGGGCAGCATTGTCAGGGCGTAGTGCTTGGGCTTGCTCCAGTCCACATCCGAATGATAAAGCGCGGCGCGTTCCCACTGTTCTGACCAGCGCGGTTCGATCTCCGTCGGGTTATATATGGGTACGCGGGTTTCTGTTGTTGTCATCCACATCCCTCCAGGGTCCAGAACTTATGCGGTTGGTGCGCGTTTTCGCGATTTATTGGCGGGCAGGGCGCGGGGGCCTGCGGGTGCGGGTGCAGCAACCCGCGCAGGTCCTTGAGGGCCTCTTGTAGCTGGTCGAGCAGGCGACGGCGATCGGGTTGGGCGTTTTTCTTGGTTCTCATCGGCGGTTCCCCGTAGCTGCAATGCGGTCGTCAAGGCGTAGTCTACTTCCATCTGGGCCGGAATCAAAAAATCCTTCACGTCTCCAGACCAGGGACGAAAAGGATTTTTTCGCGGTACCACCCTGCTTGTTAGTGGACCCGAAGAGGATCGAACTCTTGACCTCTACAATGCCATTGTAGCGCTCTCCCAGCTGAGCTACGGGCCCGTGACTAACCACTTTATTGACGCGTAACGTGCGCTGGACGGCCACGCTTACTTGATAAACGGTTCAGCGTGGCGGCTTGGGAACGAGTTCGGCCCTGAGCGCTTGCCTTGGAGCGCCTTGCCAGGCTTGCACCTTCCCTGGCTCGCTGCGGCAGTGGGCCTACTACTTTCCTGCATTGCCGTTGGAATATAAAGTTGCCAGCATTGTAGAGTTTGGGGCTGGCTCTGTCAAGAGCTTTTTGGCGCAGAGCCAGCCCCTGGCGCTTAACTCTCGATGATTTCGACGCTGTTCAGGGCCGAAGCCGGGGTTTTGCTACCGGGGTCGCGCACCTGGATCTTCATCAGCACTTCCAGGCTACCTCCGTCTGCCACCTTGCCAAAGACGCCGTGCTTGCCATCCAGCCAGGGGGTGGCCACATGCGTAATGAAGAACTGGCCGCCGTTGGTGTTTGGGCCAGCATTGGCCATGCTCAGCACGCCGGGGCCGTCGTGCTTGCCTGCCAGCGCCCCTTTTTCATCGTCAAAACGATAGCCAGGGGTGCCGCGCCCGGTGCCGGTGGGGTCGCCACCCTGCGCCATGAAGTCTGCAATCACCCGATGAAAGGTGGTGTTATCGTAGAAGCCTTCGCGCGCCAGGAAGACAAAGTTATTCACGGTCTTGGGCGCACGGTCCGCCCACAGGTCCATGCGAATATCGCCGTGTTCGGTTTTGAACACCGCCTGATACCGCTTGTTCGGGTCAATTTGCATGTCCGGGGGACGGTCCCATTGTTTGGTCATGTTTCTTCCTCATCCCTCAATGGTGCTTGATGGTTCACACCATTCTGCCACAGAATAGTCTGTTTCGCCGTAATTGGCAAAACGACCTGGCGCCACCTGCCGATACATCCCCAGGCGCACCCGCTCGCCGCCGGGCATCCGTGGCAGGCGGTAGTGATCCTGCACCAGCTCGCTGGGTTGCCAGGTGGTGGTGGGGCGCAGGCCATACACTGGCGCGCTGGGCGTCGGCCTGGCGCAAAGGCGGGCCATCCTCAGCACGCAGCAGGTGCACCAGCACGCTGTAATCCTGCGTGGGCGCCTCCTCAGCATACCAGCCCACGAACAAGTCAATAAAGTGCGCCGTGCAACGCGCCTCAACCCCTGTTATCCAAATGCCCTCAACCACAGGCTGGCGCAAGCGCGCCGGGTCCAGTTGCACACGGCGGGGCGCCTGGCTCAGTCGCACCAGGTCTACCCCTGCCGCCCCTGGGTACAGCGGCCCCAACTGGGCTTCCCACCACGCCAACGGATAGCGAAAGAACACCGCTGGTTGGGTGTGCAGGGTGTAGCCTGCGTCGACTAGCGCACTCAGATCAGCGGTATGATCGACCATCCGCAGATCGGCATTTTCGGCGGTCACCAGGCGGGAATAAGAGGCGGCAAAATAGCGCGTGCCCCACGGCATCCAGAAAACCGGCGGCTCCAGCGCATTACGCGGCAGGCTGCTCACGCTGGCGATGACCTCTTGCCCGGTGTCCTCCCGCACCAGCCCTTCCACAAACGGACGCTGATAAACAAGCAAAGCCACGCCCCAGACCAGCAACCCCGCCGCCCCCGCCCAGGCAAAGCGCGGAACACCCCGGCTTAGCGCTGCCAGCGCCAGCAGCCCCAAACGCCAATCAGCGCGGGCAGGGCCAGCATCAGGACAGCCTCCGGCAGCACCGCCCTGGTGATAGA
>JAAUUD010000110.1 GCA_012031655.1 Anaerolineae bacterium
CCCTTCGCCCACGGCCACGCACACGCCCACGCGCTTTCCCAGTGCCACGCCCAGCGCAACGGTTACGCCTAGTGCCACCTTCACGGCCACTCAGACCCCAACGGCCACCTTCACGGCCACTCCTTCGCCCACGAACACCCCAACAGCGACCTGGACCGCCAGCCCCACTGCCACACTGACCTCTACCCGAACACCCAGCCCTAGCCCAACGGATTATCCGTTGCCCCAGGTAGACCCGCTGCGCCTGACGGAAACGTACGCTGGCTACCCCTTGTGCATCAGCGGGCGTGGCCTGGCCAGGGACGAGATCGTTTTGCTGAACAACGGCGAAATCCTGGCACGTGAAGCCGTGGAGGCTGATGGCACCTGGACCATCTGCGTGTATCAGGGTTTGCCCAGCGGTGCCCACCGACTGGAGGTTTTTGCTGAAGGCCCCGGCGGACTTAGTGCAACCGTTCCGGTGGGCTTTCTCATCAGCCGACAGCCCTCTGCCACGCCAACGGAGACGACCACCCCCACGCCCACCGCTAGCTCATCCCCCCACGCGCCCCCCCATCGCGAACACCTTCTAACACGCCAAGCGCTACCCCGGACCTGGCCTTGCTCCCCGTCACGGCCACGCCTACAGAGGCCCCCCCACGGAGGTCAGCCTTGCTCAGGCGCAAGTGGCCAGCCGGACCCACACCGCCAGCCCCAGTCCAAGCAGCAGCCCATCGCTAACGCCCACTAACACGGCCAGCATCACGCCATCTCCCACGGCAACGGAGACCGCGTCCCACCAACCGCCACCGCCACACTGGCCCCCTCACTCACACAGAGTGTTACGGCCAGCCCTTCGGCGATTGCTTTGCAAGGTGACTCCACAGAACAACCCCTGGCGGGGGCCTGGCCCGAACTCACGGCCATTGCCACGGCGGAAGTCGCCCTGGGAGTGCAGATTTCAAGCCCAACGGTCAGCCCTGCTGTAACCAGCGCCCCCACCGATCCAGAAAGGCCGCCAACCTTGCGCGCGATCACCATGACGCCTTCCTTCACCTATACAGCTAGCCCCACCGCCACGCTCACCCCAACCGTGACCCCCAGCCCGACGCCCACGGAAAGCCCCTCACCAACCCCCACAGTGCCCTTTGCCATCCTGCAACCACGCAACGGGCAAACTGTTTCGCCGGGCAGCGTGGTCATCCAGGGAACCGCGCCCTTGGGGAGCCGCGTGGAGGTCCTGAGCGACAATACCTTGCTGGGCAGCAGCGAAACCGCCACGGATGGCACCTGGCGTCTGGTGCTCCGCTTGCCGGAACCCGGGCGCCAACTGCTGGAAGTCCGCGCCGTCGGGAGTGCTACAGTCAGCCCACCCACGCAACAGCTCACGCTCAATGTCGCCGAAACGCTTAGCCCGGTCACTGGCGGGGCAAGCAGCGGCAACGACCCCAGCCAGGGCGGGCGCATCTGGGGTGCGCTGCTGGCGTTATTGCTGGTGGCCGGGGGCTTTAGCCTGGTTTTTGCAGGGCGAGTTTGGTTGTTACGCCGCAAAACCAACCTATGAAAAACGAAGCCTGGCTGCTATAAAGGCTGCACGTAGCGCGCCCGTAGGGAACTCGTTCAAGCTGGATGGCGTTTGAGGTGTATCATACGGCGCGGAGTGACACACGAAGAAGGTTATCGCCTATGATGGGAAGTCCAGTTCGGCGTCGTACACGGGATTCCGGTTGGCAATGGCTAGTGGTTGGGATGATGCTGGGGATGGGCTGTTCCCTGGTGTTTTGCCTGGCAAGCTATGTCGCTGGGTTCATCGAAGTGCCCAGCCTGGAAGAAAATGAAGCTGGCCAGGGAGACGACAATGTGGACACCGTGCAGGTGATCACGGCGACCGCTGCGCCCGTGACCCCCACCGCGACCCCCACGCTAATCCCAACGCTGGAAGAAGCGCTCAGCACACCCCGGGTGGTTGAGGAAGGCGACAACCGCGAAACCACGGGTCCCCTGGACCCGTTATCCGTAACGCCGGTTGTAACGCTGCTCCCCAGCAGCAACAACAACCTCTTGCCCAGCTCCAGCCCTGGCACACCCAGCAGCAGTCTGGGCCAGGGAGGTGGCCTGCCCGACCCAGAAATCGGGACGCCCTTCCCCCTGGGGCCGCCGACCTTTACGCCCAGCGTCAATAGCGGTGCTACGCCTGTTCCAGATAACCTGCTAAGCCTGGCGACCGCTATGGTGGACATCCCCGGCGGCACCTTTACCATGGGTACCACGCGGGAAGAAGCGTTTCTGGCCGTGAATGCCTGCGTTCAACGCGATGGCGCCAACTGCAACGAGTCGATGGTCACGGATTCCATTCCGGCGCATCAGGTGACCATCAGTGACTATCGGATGGAAATTTATGAAGTTTCCACCACGCAATATGTCGCTTTCTTAAACCAACTGCTGGCGCAAAACCCCGGCATTCGCGTGGACCGCATTGGCTGCCAGGGCAACGCCTGCGTGCTGACGCAGGAAGAAGACGCCCAGAGCTATGTGCGCTTCAATGCTGAAGAGCAGGTCTATGAGATTGTGAATCCCAGCATTTACAGTGACCACCCCATCATTTACGTGACCTGGTGGGGCGCTGCCACCTATTGCGAAGCGATCGGGCGCCGCCTGCCCACCGAAGCCGAGTGGGAGCGCGCGGCACGCGGTCCAGCTAACAGCATCTATCCCTGGGGCCAGGAATGGATCCCGACTAATGCGGATACCTCGCGCTCTGCCGGGGGGGTGACGCAAACCCTGGATGGCACCAGCCCGGTTACGGCCTTCCCCAGCGGCGCCAACCCCTATGGCCTGCTTAACATGGCCGGGAACGTCTCGGAGTGGGTGTTCGACTGGTATCAGGAAAACTACTACGCGCTGCCAGAAGCCGCCGGGCCAGACCCGCGTGGCGCGGTCAGCGGCACCTTCAAAGTAGCGCGAGGAGGCGGTTGGGAAAACCCGCCCCTGTTTGCCCGCACCGTGCATCGCCTGAATGTGGAAGCCGGCAGCCCGCGTGGGTCGCTGGGCTTCCGCTGCGCCGCCAATCGCTAGCTACCCTGGCAAAGGGGGGCCTGAATATGGCCCCTCCCTGGGCTTGACCCCATCCTGAAAGGAGGTAAACCGCACTCAACTTCCGGGCACAACCAGCGCAAGGCTCGCCCCATGCTTGCGGGGCGGGTGACGAGGAGGCGGTCTCGTCATGGGACGAGATAACCCGCGCACGCGGGGAAGGTCGACGGATCAGCGGATGCCGCCTGGGTGCCATCACCACCCATAGTTGCTGCCCTCACAAACAAGCGCTGCGCGCCAAAACTGCCGGGTAACCGCCAGGACAACCGCGCCGCCGTGATGAACCGCAACCGCTCACGCTGAAGTGAGGGGTTGTGCCTGTTTACCTTGCACCTAATCAGGAGGACTTCCCCATGTGCGGTATTGTTGGCTACACCGGGGCGCGCCAGGCGGCCCCCATCATCATGGAAGGCTTAAAGCGGCTGGAATATCGCGGCTACGACTCCGCCGGGATTGCGGTGTTGCAGCCGGATGGCAGCATCGGTGTTCGGCGCGACGTGGGCAAGCTGGGCAACCTGGCCGCAAGGCTGGGGCCAGACCCACTTAGCGGCCACTATGGCCTTGGCCACACGCGCTGGGCGACCCATGGCGCCCCCAGCGAACGCAACTCCCACCCCCACCGCAGCACCGATGGCGCTATCGTGGTGGTGCACAATGGCATTGTGGAAAACTTTCGCGAGCTCCGCGCCGAACTCCAGGCTGAAGGCGTGCAATTCGCATCGGAGACCGATACGGAAGTGATCGTGCATCTGGTGGCTTTGCTGGCACAGCCCGGCGTTTCGCTGACCGAAGCGGTGCGCCAGGCCGCGTGCCGCCTGGAAGGGGCACAGGCCATCGTGGTGATGAGCGCACACGAACCAGGCCGCCTGGTGGCGGTACGCATTGGCAACGCAGGCGGGGTGGCGCTGGGCGTGGGCGAGGGCGAGATGTTCGTGGCCTCGGATATTCCCGCCATCCTCGAACACACCCGGCGCATAGTCTTTCTGGAATCTCGCCAGATCGCCACCCTGGACGCAGACGGCTTTCGTGTGCAGGACCTCCACGGCCAGCCCATTCACCTGGTGGAACACGCCATCGCCTGGGACCCAGTCAGCGCCGCCAAAGGCGAGTATCGCCACTTTATGCAGAAAGAAATCTTTGAGCAGGCCCGCTCGCTCACAGACACGCTGCGCGGGCGCATCAACTTCGAGACCGGCGAGGTCACGCTCGGCACCCTGGAAATCAGCGCAGAAGACGCCAAAAAGCTCAAACGGTTGGTGACGGTGGCCTGTGGCACCAGCGCCTACGCGGGCCTGGTGGGCAAGTTCATCATCGAAGGCCTGGCCCGCCTGCCGGTGGAGGTCGATTACGGCAGCGAATATCGCTATCGGGACCCCATTCTGGACCCCGATACCGCCGTGCTGGCCATCACCCAGAGCGGCGAAACAGTTGATACCCTGGCCGCCATGGAAGAAGCCAGCCACAAAAAAGCCCGCCTATGGAGCATCGTCAACGCGATTGGCAGCCAGGCCATGCGCCTGGCAGATGGCTACATTGCGATGCAGACCGGCCCAGAAATCGGCGTGGCCTCCACCAAAGCCTTTACCGCCAGCATCACCGATCAATACCTGCTGGCGCTCTACCTGGCGCAGCAACGCGGCACCATCAGCCCGGCGGAACAGCCAGCCCACGCCCGTGCCCTGGCCCACCTGCCAGAACTCGTCAGCGAAGTGCTGGAGCGCCATGCCGAAATCGAAGCGCTGGCCGGGCACCTCTACCACTACACCAACTTCCTGTACCTGGGGCGCGGCATCAACTATCCCATCGCCCTGGAAGGTGCGCTTAAGCTCAAGGAGATCAGCTACATCCATGCGGAAGGCTATCCAGCAGGTGAGATGAAGCACGGCCCCATTGCGCTGATTGACGAGCAGATGCCCGTGCTGGCGATTGCCACGCAGGACCGCGTCTACGAGAAGATGATCAACCAGATTGAGCAGGCCAAGGCGCGTAACGGAGTGGTGGTGGCCATCGGCACGCAAGGCGACCATGCGCTGGCCGAAAAAGCCGACCATGTCTTTTACGTGCCACCCAGTCCAGAGTACCTTAGCCCCATCGTTAATGTGCTGCCTTTGCAATTGCTGGCCTATGCCATTGCGGTGCGGCGTGGCTGCGATGTGGACCAGCCCCGTAACCTTGCCAAAAGCGTGACGGTGGAATAGGCATCCTCCTTCCGGCCCTGGATCGGCGCATCTGGGGCCGGGGTTTTCCCCACGGCTCGGCAACTTTCCCCCTTTCCAGACCGATTTGGTTAGGGATCGGGTAAAATGTTTGGTTATAATCTGCGCAGGTCAAGGAGACGACCCATGTTGAAGCGTGTTTGGTTCCTGGTGTTGATGGCCGCTGTGCTGCTGATGGTAGCGCCTGGCATCAACGCGCAGGAAGGCGAAGGTGAAGCACCGGAAGCGGAGAGCACCGCCGTCCCTGCCGAGGATGAGGCCCATGCCGCAGGCGAAGCAGCAGCACCAGAAGCTGAGGCAACCGCCGAGGCCGAAGCCGAGGGTATTGACCCCAGTGGCCCCGGCCTGATTATCATTATGCTGGGCATCATTGCTGTGTTTGTGGTGGGCTTTGCCTATGCACCACGCATGGCGGAAGAAGATGAGGAGCAGACCACAGCACGCACCGAACCCTGAGGCGCGCCCTCCACGCGCCGCCTGAGCCTACCGAAAGCAGTTTGAGGGGTATTGTGATCCATGGCAGATATGACCTGGGAAAGACCAGCGAGCGCGCCGCCGGGCTGCGCCGCCGTTTTGCCTGGCAGCGCCGCTATGCCTATATGGTGTTGGGCGTGAGCTTGCTCGGCGTGGTGGCTTTTTTGCTGATCAATGGCACCGCCACCGGGCGCTATTACATCACTGTTGACGAATTGCTGACCGATGGCGACTACGCTGGCAAGAGCGTTCGTGTGGCCGGAGCTGTGGATGGCGACACCATCCGCTTTGACCCGGTAACGCAACAGCTCAGCTTTACCGTGGTTAACATCCCCAGCGATGGCGACGCCATCCGCGAGCAAGGTGGGCTGGCAGAGGTGCTGCACCGTGCCCTGCTCAGCCCGGATGCAACGCGTTTGCAGGTGGTGTGGGACAACGCCGAACTGCCGGACCTCTTGCAACACGAGGCACAAGCCATCATGACGGGTAAACTGGGCGATGATGGCCGCTTCTACGCCGACCAGGTGTTGCTGAAGTGTCCCACGCGCTATTCTGATGAGGCGCCTGCCCAGGCCGCCAGCGCAGAGTAGGTAACCCACCATGCTTGCTGAACTCGGGTTTCTATCGCTCTTTTTTACCGGGGTGGCCTGTGCGCTGGGTGTGGGCCTGGCACTGATGGGCATTGCCTGGCGCCATGCAGGGGCCATTGCTGCAGCGCGGAATGCGCTGGTGGCCACCTTACCTTTGCTGCTGGTGGCCTGTGGGCTGTTGGTTTATGCCCAGGTCAACGGCCACTACGAAATTGTCTACGTCAACAACGTGAGCCAGGACGCCCAACCGCTCACCCTAAAGGTCACGGCCTTGTGGGGCAGCCAGGCCGGCTCGTTGCTGTTCTGGTCGCTCACGCTCAGCAGCTTTATTGTGGCCGCGCTGTGGCTCAACTGGCGCAGCGAATATCCGCTGATGCCCTGGTTGATGGTGGTTTGTGGGGTGGTGCTGGGCTTTTTCGTGATGCTCAGCAACGTGTACGAAAACCCCTTTGAGCGCTACTGGTCCATGCCCGATGGCAGCATCGAGGCCGCTTTGCTGCAACCGGAAGGCGCTCAACTCGCCTATCCATATCAATCTCCGGTCAACGGAGATGAGTTCTTCCACACAGATACAACCACGGTCTTTCCCTGGGCGCCGGAGGCGCGTTTTGATGGCCGTGGGCTGAACCCCCTGCTGCGTCATCCCGGTATGATCATCCATCCACCCACGCTTTATCTGGGCTTCACGGGCTTTACCATCCCCTTTGCGTTTGCCCTGGCCGCCCTGCTGAGTGGTCGGTTGGGCACGGGCTGGATGAAAGCCACCCGCCGTTGGAGCCTGGTGGCGTGGATGTTCCTCTCCATCGGGTTGATCCTGGGTGGGCGCTGGGCCTATGATGTGCTGGGCTGGGGCGGCTACTGGGGCTGGGACCCAGTCGAAAATTCTTCGCTGCTGCCCTGGTTAACGGGCACGGCCTTTTTTGCACAGCGCCATGATTCAGGAACGGCGCGGGATGCTGAAGGGCTGGAACATGGTGATGATCGTGCTCACCTTTTTGCTGATGCTCTTTGGCACGGTGGCCACACGTACTGGGCTGCTCAGCAGTGTGCACACCTTCGCGCAAAGCCCGCTAGCAACGCCCATGGGCCTCTTTCTGGCTTTTTGCACGCTGGTCAGCGTGGTTTTGATCCTCTGGCGTGGGTCGCAGGGTGCCTTCGAAAACGACCACGCCCTGGAAAGCCTGTTTAGCCGCGAGAGCCTCTTCCTGTTCAACAACTGGGTCTTTCTGGCGCTCACGGCGGTGGTCTTCTGGGGCACCTGGTCAGAGTTGATCACCGGCTTTATGCAGGACCTTGGCCTGCGCGCACGACCATTACCCTGGGTGTGGAATATTACGAAATGGTCGTGCCCTGGCTGTTCCTGATCCTGTTTTTGCTGATGGGCGTGGCGCCGCTGGCGGCCTGGCGCAAGGCATCGGCGGCTCGGTTGGGCAAGTCCGTTCGGCTGCCAGGCTACCTGGCGCTGGCAGTGTTCTTTGTGCTGCTGCTGATGGGGCGCGACCCTATCGTGGACTTTGGCTTTGCGGTGGTGGCCTTTGCCGGGTTCGCAACCCTGCTGGAGATTTATAAGGGCGTGCAGGCCCGCTATCGCACCCACGGCGAATCCATCCCACAGGCCTTGGTGCAACTGATGGGCCGCAATCCGCGCCGCTATGGAGGCTATATCATCCATCTGGGCGTGGTCATCATCGGGATTGGCATCATCGCCAGCACAGCCTTTCAGGAAGTGCGTCAGGTCACCCTGCAACCCAGTCAATCGCTGGATATTGGCCCCTACAGCCTGCGCTATGACCGCGTTTTCGAAGCAGTGGCGGTGGACGAACGTGGCATGTTGATTGCCGAGGTCGCGCTGTTCCGCGAGGGCGACTTTGTGCGCGACCTGCGCCCGCGCCGTGATTACTTTGGGCCGGAAATGTCGCCCATGACCATCGCTGGGGTTCACAGCACGTTCGAAAATGACGTGTACGTGCTGCTGACCTTCCAACAGGATGATGCAGTGACGCTGCGCGTTTACCGGAATCCGCTGGTAAACTTTGTGTGGGGCGGGAGCCTGCTGCTGGTGCTGGGAACAGCCATCGCGGTCTATCCCACGCCACAAAAACAACCTGTTGCGCGGCGTGCGCGGTCTGCGGCCTGGGCCATGCGCCCCGATAGCGCGGCTGGAGACTAGGCCATGCGCCCTTGGTTCGGATTGCTGCTGTTGATCAGCGTGCTGGCCCTGCCCCTTGAGCGGGCCAGCGCGCAATTGGCGGGCGAAGACCTGCCGCCGGGCGTCACGGGCGAGGATGTGTATCGCGTCACCAGCCAGATGTACTGCGATGTGTGCGAAGGCGTGCCGGTGAGCGATTGCCCCAGCGTGACCTGCCGTGCCTGGCGGCAGGAAGTGGCCAATCTGCTGGGCGAAGGCTACAGCGACGACCAGGTTTTTGCCCAGTTTGCAGAACTGTATGGGAATGAGATTTCTGGCCTGCCCTTGCGCCAGGAAGACCGCAACTTTGCCCTGCTGCTACCCATCCTGGCGGTGCTGGGGATGGCTGCGCTGGTGGGGTTCCAGGTCTGGCGCATCACGCAGGGGCAGCAATCGCGGGCGCAACAGGCGGCTGCTCAGGCCGGGGTGCGCCCGGATTATGCGCGCCCGGTGCCAGATAATGTGGACCCGCACTATCTGGAGGACTTCCTGGCCCTGGTGGAGGACCGCCGATGACAGACACCAGCCTGATGCTGGGCGTGGTATTGCTGGGTTTGCTGTTGATGTTCGTGACCCTGCCACTGCTGGCTGCCTGGCGCGCCCCGGTCCGCACAGGGGCAGAGGCAGGTAGCGTAGCAGCGCTGGAAGAACAGCTAAGCCTGCTGGTGAACGCTGTGCGCGACCTGGATTTTGACCATGACACTGGCAAACTCAGCGAGGCCGACTATGTAGCGCAGCGTAAGTTGCTGGTTGGGCGTGGCGTGAGTACCCTCATGCGCCTGGAACGGGCCCGCAACATCGACCAACAACTAGAAGAACTGGTTGCCAGCTATCGCAATCCCCGGTAAGCTAGCGCGGATGACGCCTTAAGGACCCTGCCATGCGCTGTTTGTTGCTGGCCCTGATGCTGGCCGTGTTTGCCTGCCTGCCAGCCCCTGCCCTGGCCCAGGAGGAAGCCTTTACTTTAGAAGGCATCCTGGTCAACGGCACCGACGGCGACGACACGATCACCGCCAACGCGTCGATCAATGGCGGCGAGGGCACTTCTTTCGGCCAGGTCATTGTTGCCGCCGAGGTAATGGTTTACGCCGACCCGGTTCAGGACATCGGCAATTCGGGCGGAATTTCCTTCTTTTTGGCGGAGGCTTAGGGCCTGTTCGTAATAATTTTGGGCAGCTCCAAAGGAGCGGATATTGGTATAAATCACGCCGATGTTGGTAAGCAGGGTAGCCTTACGATCGCTTGATTTCTCCTGGGCGCCTCGGCCTGGCTGAGTCGGATAGCTTGCTCGAAGTACTTGAGTGATTCGGACGGATTTACGAGGCGTCGGTTCAGGTATCCCAGGTTATTAAGCGCCGTAATTTCTCCGGCGTCGATTCTTCATTTTCGTTGCAGATCGAGGTTTCGCTGGCTGTAAGCAAGGGCTTGCTCAGGCTGGTCATGTAGTTCGCTAAT
>JAAUUD010000111.1 GCA_012031655.1 Anaerolineae bacterium
CCCGCCGGGCAGCCTCAACCGCCCCAGCCCCACCCCGCCGCCCGCTTCAGAGGGGGCACCGGCGGCCTGCCCTGTGGGACCACCGCGCTCATCCTGCCCGTGGGCGCACTGGTCTGGCTGAGTTTACGCAAGAGAACCGAAGGACCATGACCAATCTTTATAACCTGAGCCTGGAAGAACTGACCGAATTGCTGGCCAGTTGGGACCAGCCCGCCTACCGTGCCCGCCAAGTCTGGGAGTGGCTGTACACCCACAAGGTCAGCGACCCAGACGCCATGAGCAACCTGCCCAAAAGCCTGCGCGAACGCCTGCGCGCCGAAACCCAACTGGGCGTGCTGGAGCCAGTCACCGTACGCCATTCCCGCGATGGCTCCACCACCAAGGCGCTCTTCCGCCTGCAAGATGGCCAGCTCATCGAAAGCGTGCTGATGGGCTACGAAGATGGGCGCTATACGGCCTGCATCAGCACGCAGGCCGGGTGTGCAATGGGCTGCGTTTTCTGTGCTACGGGGCAGATGGGCTTTGCACGCCACCTGAGCGCAGGCGAAATCGTGGAGCAGGCCGTGTGGTTTGCGCGCGACCTGCAAAACGCGGGCAAGCGCCTTAGCAACATCGTGCTGATGGGCATGGGCGAGCCGCTGCATAACTACGATGCCACGCTAGAGGCCATCCACCGCCTCAACGCGCCGATGGGCTGGGCATTGGCCAGCGCCATATCACACTGAGCACCGTGGGGCTGGTCCCGGCAATCCGGCGCTTTGCGGATGAGGGGCTGCAAGTGGGCCTGGCCGTGAGCCTCCACGCCGCCAACGACGCTGACCGCGAAGCTCTGCTGCCCATCAACAAGCGCTGGAACCTGAAAACCCTGCTGGATACCTGCGCCTACTATCAGGAAAAAACCGGGCGGCGCATCACGTTTGAATGGGCGCTCATCGCCGGGCAAACCGATACTGTCGAACAGGCGGACGAGCTAGGCCGCCTGATCAGGCGGCTGAAGTGCCACGTCAACGTCATCCCGCTTAACCCGACCGAGGAATACGCGGGCAAACCCTCCAACCCAACCCGGGTACAGCAATTTATCGACAAACTCGCCGAACATGGGGTATCCTGCACCGTACGGGTGCGGCGTGGTATCGATATTAACGCCGGATGCGGGCAGTTGAAGTCGGAGGTATTGCGAAAAACATGATTCGCTGGGCTGGGTTGGTGCTGGGGGGCCTGCTCTTGCTGACTACGGGCATCGTGAGCGCCGCCCGAGGGACGCCATCCACCACGCCTGCGTTTATCGTGTTTGTCTCCGACCGCGACGGCAACCGCGAAATTTACCGGATGTGGTCAGATGGCAGCCACCTGCAACGCCTGACGCACCAGCCCAGCTATGACTTTGACCCCACCTATGCCCCGGATGGCCATTCGGTGGTTTTTGTGTCGTTGCTGGGCGGCGATATGGAGCTGTATGGCCTGCACCCCAACGGCAAGCGCCTGACTGCGCTCACCCAGCGCGCCGGGAATGACTATGCCCCGGCTTTTAACCCGCGTGGCGGGTCGCTCATCTATGTGGCAGAGGATGAAACGCAGGGCCACCAGCTCTACGAGCAGGGACCTGGCAACACGCCGCGCCGCTTGCTGGCGCTGGAAGCCGTGGGCGATAAACGTTCTCCGGCCTGGTCACCGGATGGCGGGCAACTGGTCTTTACTGCTGAAGCCGAAGGCCGCTATAACCTTTATCTGGCACAGTTCGGCGGGCCAGCCCTCCAACAAATCACCTATGAAGGCGGCTTTTCGCCAAGCTGGTCGCCAG
The DNA here is from genome assembly GCA_012031655.1 of Anaerolineae bacterium. Classification (GTDB taxonomy): domain Bacteria; phylum Chloroflexota; class Anaerolineae; order Aggregatilineales; family J027; genus JAAUUD01. The sequence continues at coordinate 1,802 of JAAUUD010000111.1, forward strand.
ATGGCCGTTGGATCGTGTTTGCTACCACCCAGGGCGGGGTGCAGAGTTTAGTCAAGCTGCGCGTGGAGGCAGCGCCCATGCGCTCATCCTCCTTGGTGGCCACACGGAATGCGCTCAACTCGCCAAGCTGGTCGCCAGATGGCCGCTGGATCATCTTTGAAACGGATGGCAATCTCTACCAGATGCGCCCCAACGGTCACGATATCGAACCCATCACCAGCAATCCATACCACGTAGCGAACCAAGCTGGTCCCCGCTGATGGACCTGCCCTGGCAGCCTGGCGGGGTGGCGCTGCTGGGCCTGCTAAGCCTGGTCGGGGGGCCTGGTCTGGTTGAGCCGCCCACGCGCCATGGAACCCGGCTCATGACCCCACCAACCTTAACCGATGTCTTGCAGGCCCGCGCCCGCCTGAAGCAGCACCTGGCCCCCTCGCCACTGGAACATGAACCCGCGCTGGGTGCCTGGCTCAAGCTGGAAAACCTCCAGCCCACCCGGTCCTTCAAAATACGTGGCGCGCTGAACAGCCTGCTGGCGCTCTCCTCCGCAGAACGCGAACGCGGCGTTATCGCCTGTTCGGCGGGCAACCATGCCCAGGGGGTCGCCCTGGCTGCGCAACAGCTCGGCGCCCAAGCCAGGCTCGTTATGCCTGCCCACACGCCCCAGCGCAAAATCCGGGGTACAGCCCGCTATGGCGCGCAGGTCATCCTGCATGGCGACGACTACGACAGCGCCGAAAGCCACGCCCTGGAACTGGCCGCCCGCGAGGGGTTGACCTTCATTTCGCCCTATAACCATCCCCAGGTTGTAGCCGGGCAGGGGACAATGGCCCTGGAGATTTTTGAGCAGTTGCCGGAGGTTGGCCGCGTGATTGTGCCGGTGGGCGGTGGCGGGATGCTGGGCGGGATTGGCCTGGTCTGCCGCCAGCTTAACCCGAATTGTGAGGTTATCGGGGTGCAATCGCGCGCGACCCCCGCCATGTACAATGCCTTCTATGGCACGCAGCTTCCGCAGCAACCCACCCTGGCCGAAGGACTGGCCGGGGGCATTGAGCCAGAAGCCATCACCCTGGCACTGTGCCAGCAGGCAACGCAGCAAATTGTGCTGGTGGAAGAAGCCGACATCGCAGAAGCGTTGCGCTGGCTGCTACGCGAAACAGGTTGGGTGGCGGAAGGCTCTGCCGGGGTGGGGGTAGCAGCGCTGCTCAGCGGCAAAATCCCGCCCAGCCAGCGCCCCACCGTGGTGATCCTGTGCGGCGGTAATCTGGACTATGCCGACCTGGTGCGCCTGATCAGCCCTGCGCCGTGAGGTACTCGGCCCGCGCTGCGCACAGCCAGTCCAGCCAGATGTCGAAGCCCTCGCCTGTGCGGCACGAAAGCGGGAAGGTCTGCAAGCCCGGGTTCAGCATCTCGACGCCCGTCTGGAAGAACTCCATGCGAAAGTCAATGTAGGGCAGCAGGTCGATCTTGTTAACAATCATCGCCTGCACCCCGCGATACATGCCGGGGTATTTGTGGGGCTTGTCGTCACCTTCGGGGATGCTGGCCACCAGCACATTCCGATGCGTGCCCAGCTTCCAGCCCGCCGGGCAAACCAGGTTGCCCACGTTTTCCACAATAAGCAGGTCAACCCTGGCCAGGTCCATTTGCTTGAGCGCCTCGCGCAGCATATTCGCTTCCAGGTGGCAGTTGCCGCCGGTGTTAATCTGCACTGCCTGCGCTCCGGCGTTCTGGGCGCGTTCGGCATCCAGCGAAGTGGCAATGTCGCCGTTGATCATCCCGATGTGGAGTTCATTCGCCAGGCGGCGCACGGTGTTCTCGATGACGCTGGTCTTGCCCGCCCCCGGCGAGGCCATCAGGTTGAGCGAAAAACGCGGTGCGCGTCCAGCAGGGCGCGGTTGGCCTCGGCAATTTCGTCATTGCCTGCCAGAATCCGTTCGACGACGGGAAGGTTGGTTGCCATGGGTCTTTACTGCCCTTCTGCCTGATCGACATCAATCGATTCGATAAAAAATTCTTCGCCGGCCACCACCCGCACCTGGTGGCTTCCGCACTGCGGGCAGCCCGTCAGGCCCTCGGCCAGCGGAAAGCGCGTTCCGCAGGCATCGCAGGCCATCTCCGCAGGCACCCGCCGAAAATGGAGCCGCGCCTGTTCTGCCGGGGTGTCCTGGGCGATCATCCCCCAGTAGAACTGCACCGCATCATCCACAATCGAGGAAAGCTGCCCGATCACCAGGTAAATATCAGTGATGGTTTTGGCTTCGGCTTCCTGGGCGCGCTTGAGCACGATTTCCAGAATATTCTGGGTGATGGCCAGTTCATGCATGCGTGGTGTCCTGAATTTGTCTGCTATTCTACCTGGGCACGAATGCCACGAGCTAGCGCTATTCGGCCTGAATTTTGCGTCAATCCTCACCTCTGAGGCAGTTTGCCAGGCATAGGCTGTTACAAATCCCGGGAACTCTGCGACCTACCAATACGTTAGCTGTGTAAAGCCCCTTACCATGCACGGAGGTTTCGCTCAATGAAAAAAGCGCTTTTGTTGGTCCTGTTCTTTAGCCTGCTGCTGCCTGGCCTGAGCCTGGCCCAGACCCCCGGCCCGGTGGACCCCTGGCCACCCATCCCGCCGGAACCGCCCTTTCCACCGCAACCGCCGCTCATCAGCCACGATGTATCCCTGCGCTCCTATCAGGTGACGGTTGATATTGAGGATCAGGTGGCCACCACGCGCATCGAGCAGGTTTTTGAAAATCAATCGGACCTACCCGCCGAGGGCACCTATATCTTCCCACTGCCACGTGGGGCGGTGGTCTCGGACCTGGTGATGATCGTCAATGGGCAGCCGATCACCGCGCAAATCCTGGGGGCTGGCGAAGCCCGCGCCATCTACGAAGAAATCGTGCGCCGCCTGCGCGACCCCGCCCTGCTGGAGTACGTCGGCCAGGATGCCATTCAGGCCAGCGTTTTCCCCATCCCCCCGCGCGATACCATGACCATTCAAATTGAATACAGCCACATCTTGCCCGTGGATAATGGCCTGGTGCGCTACGTGTTCCCCCTGCGGACGGACCAGTTCACGCGCATCCCGGTAGAGTCGCTCTCGGTGCGGGTGAATGCGCGCTCCAACGACGCCATCAGCAGCGTGTATTCGCCCACGCACCCCATCGCCACCAACCGCCAAGACGACTTCAGCTTCACTGCTGGGTACGAAACCACCAACACCCGCGAGCTAAGCGACTTCACCCTGTACTACGGGTTGGCGTCCGAGACCATCAACGCCAACCTGCTGAGCTACCGCGAAAGCGCCACCGAGCCGGGCTTCTTTTTGCTGATGCTGGCCCCTCCGGTCAACGCGGACGCCGTGCAGATTTTGCCTCAGGATGTGCTGATCGTGCTGGATCAGTCTGGCTCGATGGATGGGCAGAAATGGGAACAGGCCCGCGAGGCCGCCCAATACGTGCTGGATAACCTGAACCCGGAAGACCGCTTTAATGTGGTGGCCTTTAGCACCGGTTGGCGCGTTTATGCCACCGACCTGCAAGGCCCCGCCGAAGCACCGGAGGCCAAAGCCTGGCTGGATACGCTGGAGGCCATCGGCGGCACGGATATCAACGGCGCGCTGACCACCGCCTTTGCCCTGGCCGACGATGCACGGCAGACGGTGGTGCTCTTCCTGACGGATGGCGTGCCCACCGAAGGCCAGGTAAACACCGCGCAAATCCTGGAGAACGCCCAGGCCAACGCCCCGGCGAATGTGCGGCTCTTTAGCTTTGGCGTGGGCGATGATGTGGACACCTTCTTGCTGGACCAGCTCCACCAGGCGCTTAACGGGGCCGGGACCTATGTGCGCCCCAACGAACGCATTGACGAAGAAGTGGCCAGCCTCTATAACAGAATTGCCTCGCCCGTGATGACTGATATTGAACTGGAATTTGAGGGCGTGCGCGTGGAAGAACTTTACCCTGGCGAGCCGTTGCCGGACCTCTTCCTGGGTACGCAGCTCATCATCGCCGGGCGCTACCGCGATGGCGGCCCGACCTCGCTGGTGCTGCGCGGGCTGGTCAATGGCGAGCGCGTTAGCTACATCTACGAAAACCTGGAGCTCAGCGAGAACGCCGGGGGCGAAGTCACCCTGCCGCGCCTGTGGGCCACCCGGCGCATTGGGACCTTGCTAAACAGCATCCGCCTGAACGGCGAAAACCCCGAGCTGGTGCAGAGCATCGTCACGCTCAGCCTGCGCTATGGCATCATCACGCCCTACACCTCCTTCCTGATCGAAGAAGACGACATCTTCACCCAGCAGGGCCGCGAGAACGCCGCCACGCAAGCCGAGCAAAACCTGGGCAGCCTGGACGATGAAGCCTCTGGCGCGGATGCGGTTGGGGCTGCGGATAGCGCCTTTGCCATGCAAGAAGCCGATGCCGCCGCGCCGATGCCGCTAGCCACCAACGTGCCGCAGGCCGCCGCTGGCGGTCCTGCTGCCCCCGGTCAACCGGCCATCTCCACGGACCAACCGCTACAGGTTGTGGGCGACCGCACCTTCATCCTGCGCGAGGGCGTCTGGATTGACACCACCTTTAACCCGGATCAGATGGCCGTGACGGAAATTGCCTTCCTGAGCGACGCTTATTTTGATCTGCTGGCCGAAAATCCTGAGATCGGTGGGTACCTGGCGCTGGGGCAGCGCGTGATCTTCGTGATTGACGGGCAAGCCTATGAGATCGTGCCAGAGGGGACCGAGTAGCCCCCACAAATCACCTGACTGAGTAGGACCAGGAGCGCCCCGGACCATGACAACGGGGCGCTCCTGGCGTATGATGAACCCTATGCGTATGCGTCCCGAAGCCCACACCGCCCGCCAACACCTGCTGCTGAGCCTGCACAATGCCGCTGGCGTGGTCCACATCGAGCACGACGGCAGCGATTATGTGCTGGTGCGGCTGTGGACGGGCGAACACCTGATTTTCTACCTGGTGGAACTCTACATGCCGCTGCACGAGGTCAAGCAAATCCTGGCGCGGCACACCGGGCACGGCTGGTACACCTGCTTGATGTTCTGGTGCGACATGCTGCTCCCGCGCGATGGCGAACGCTTTATGCCGCAGGACTGGATGGCGGCTCTGCTGCCGCTTTATGATAACCGCCTCTATGCTTATGAGGTTTACGGCCAGCAGGCGTATCTCTTCCCAGTGCATTTTCAACCGCAAGAGGGCAGCTACGCGCGTTTTATCCAGTATGGCCCCAGCGTGAACTTTGACGCTTTGCGCTTCCGCGAGGTGGCCAGCACCTACCCTCAGATGGAAGGGACCTGGCGCATGGCCGATTTTGGCGCCGCCGAGGTCCCACGAGGCACGCATCAGAGCCAGGGCACCGGCCTGCCCGGGGCGCTGCATCCGCTCTATGCTTTTTATGCCTTGCTAGAAGTTGATCCCCAGGCGGATGATGAGGCAGTACGAGCCGCCTATCGCCAGCAGGCTCGCCAGCATCACCCCGACCTGAGCGACTCGCCCGATGCCACAGCCCGCATGCAAGCCATCAACGAAGCCTACCGCCGCATCATGGCTGCACGCGGCGCCGCAGCGGACTAAACCCCGTTCAGGAAGTCCGCGCTCAGCCGCCTGACGCCCGCCCCCTCGAACTTCACCACCACTTCTTCGATATCGCCCAACCGGGAAGAAATCACGGTGCCGCGCCCAAAGACCTTGTGGGTGACCTGCGCGCCGGTCTTGAAGGTGGGTTCCCGCCGGGCGGCAGTGGGGGGCTTCGGCCTGGGCAGGCACGGACCAGGTGGTTTGCGCCCGGCTGATCTGCTGGCGCCGTGCATTGCGCTGGGCGATCCAGGGCGAATGACGCTTAATGATTTCCTCGGGCAGGTCATCCAGAAAGCGCGATGGCTCGCTGTAGTCTGCGCCGTAAATGCCGCCGCGAATGGTGGCGTGGGTCAGGTAAAGGCGATCTTTGGCGCGGGTGATGCCCACATAGGCCAGGCGGCGTTCTTCGGCAATCTGTGTGGCGTTCTGCGTGGAGCGCTCGTGCGGCAGCAAGCCTTCTTCCATGCCTGCCAGAAACACCACCGGGAACTCCAGGCCCTTGGCGGCGTGCAGGGTGAGCAGCGTCACGGCATCCACGTCATCTTCCAGCGAATCGACATCCGCCACCAGCGAGATTTTCTCCAGCACTTCGCCCAGCGTGAAGCCCTCGTAAGTGCCCAGGATGCTGCGTAACTCGGTGATGTTGTCTTTGCGGTCCTGGGCTTCGTCTGCGGTTTTGCTGCGATCCTCAATATAGGCCCGATAATCGATGTCTTCGATGATGGTTTCCAGCAACCCTTGCGGCGTGGTCTCGTCCAGCAGGCTCAGGCCCACCCATTTTTCCAGCAGGGTTGCAAAACCATGCAGGGCCTTGTAGGGCCGGGCGGCAAAGGGGCCAGTATCGCCATGCAGCAGGCGCCCTAACGCCCCCCATTGCCCCAGCCCGGTTTCCGCAATCCAGCGGAAGAGCATTTCTTCGCTCTTTTTGCCGATGCCGCGCCCGGGTGTGTTGAGCACGCGCGCCAGGCTGATGCTATCGTCTGGGTTGAAGATCAGGCGCAGATAGGCCACCAGGTCTTTGATTTCTATCCGTTCATAAAAGCGCACGCCCCCCACAATCTGATAGGGGGATGTTGGCCCCCCACAAAAGCATCTTCCAGGGCGCGGGGACTGGGCATTGGTGCGGTACATCACCGCGAAGTCGCGCAGCAGGTAGCCTTCGTCCTCGCGCAGGCGCGCAAGGCGGGTGATAACAAATTCGGCCTCTTTGCTATCCGTATGCAGCTCGTGAACCTCGATCACGGGGCCGTTGCGGCGCTGGCTGAACAACTCGCGCTTGATGTGCGCGGGGTCTTTGCGAATGACAGCCATGGCTGCATCGAGGATGAGCTGATGCGAGCGGTAGTTTTCTTCCAGCGGCACCAGGCTTAGCTCGGGGAAGTCCTCCTGAAAGCGGCGCACGTTGCGATAGTCCGCGCCCCGGAAGGCATAAATGCTCTGGTCGGGGTCGCCCACCACAAACAGGTTGCGCTCTTTGCGCGCTAGCAGGCGCACCAATTCGTACTGCGCCATGTTGGTATCCTGAAATTCATCAACCATCACATACTGAAAGCGTGCTTGTTGCTCCGCCAGGACGGTCGCGTTATTGCGCAGCAGCAAAACGGTTTGCATCAGCAGGTCGTCAAAGTCCAGCGCGTTATTGATGCGCAATTTTCCTGATAGCGGCGGTAGGCTTCGCGCACGATCTCATCCTGATAGGCCACCGCTGGATATTCCTCCGGGGGGATGAGTTCGTTTTGGCAGCGGAGATCGCCGAGAGCACCCGGCTGGGCTGGTGCTGCTTGGGGTCTTTATTCATCTCTGTGATGATGGTCTTGATCAGCGTTTTCTGGTCGCCGGTGTCGTAGATGGCAAAGTTGGGTTTGTAGGGCGTGGCTTCTACCTCGCGGCGCAAGATGCGCGCACACATGCTATGAAAGGTGCCCAGCCACAGGTTGCGCGCTTGCTGCCCCACCAGGCGCTCCACGCGTTCGCGCATTTCGCTGGCGGCTTTGTTGGTGAAGGTCACGGCCATGATGTGCCAGGGCAGGATATCCCGCTCCAGCAGCATATAGGCGATGCGGTGGGTGAGCACACGGGTTTTGCGCTGCCGGGCCCAGCCAGCACCAGCACCGGGCCTTCTACGGTGGTCACCGCGCGGCGCTGAGCGTCGTTCAGGGGGTCGAGGATAAACGTATTCACCATAGTTGATCTCTGCCTGTGGGTGCTGTTCGTGCGGTTGCTATTTTCACGAGAGAGGCCCGCCCTGTCCAGGGCCGAACAGGGCGGGTGGGGAGTTAATCGTCTTCGTGTTTGAGCACCGAACGCGGCTTGCTAGAGCTATCCGCCTCATCAATGATGCCGCGCGCTTCCATCATGTCAATCAGGCGCGCGGCACGGGTGTAGCCGATGCGCAGGCGGCGCTGCAACAGCGAGATGCTCGCTTTGTTCAGGCTGCGGACCACCTTCACGGCTTCATCGAAGAGTTCATCTTCGTCGTCTTCGGCTGGGCTGGGGGGCAACTTGCTTTCCTGCGCCAGGCGGTCTACCTGGTTCCAGAAGCTCTGTTGCTGGTTATTGGCTGAGCGCGCTG
>JAAUUD010000112.1 GCA_012031655.1 Anaerolineae bacterium
GCCAACTTGCGGGCGTGGCGCTGCCTGGCTCTGCTGTAGAGTTCTATCGGGCGGGGAGCGCTTTTTGCCTGCCCTGCAGCGCCTGCAAGAAGCCGCCCTGGCCATGCCCGAAGGCGATTGGTGGCTGCAAGAAGCCGCCCTGACGCTGGCCCCCCTGGTGCCGGAACCGGGCAAGATCATCTGCGTGGGCCTGAACTACCGTAAACATGCCGAGGAATCTGGCCTGGCAGTGCCCACCACGCCCGTGCTGTTTTCCAAATTTGCCAACACCGTGGCCGCGCCGGGCCAAGCGGTCCCCCTGCCGCCAGAGGCCGTCCAATACGACTATGAAGCCGAACTGATGGTTGTGATCGGCAAACATGCGCGGCACGTGAGCGAAGCCGAGGCGCTGGACTATGTGCTGGGCTATTGCAACACGGATGACCTGAGCGCCCGCGACCTGCAATTCACCACCTCGCAATGGTTGCTGGGCAAGACGCTGGATGCCTTTTGCCCCATGGGCCCTACCTCATGACGGCGGATGAAATCCCTGACCCACAGCAGTTGCCGGTGCGCTGCTGGGTGAACGGCCAGCTCTTGCAAGACTCCAGCACGGCAGACATGATCTTCTCGGTGCGTCAGATCATCAGCTACATCAGCCGCTATTTTCCGCTGGAGCCGGGCGACCTCATCAGCACCGGCACGCCGGAGGGGGTGCAGGTCGGCAAAAAGCCGCCCAAGTGGCTGGTGCCAGGCGATGAGGTGGTGGTGGAGATCGGCCCATTGGGGCGCTTGGTGAATCGCATGGTGCCGTGATGAGCCAAAAGACCTACTTCATTACAGGGGCGATGGGCTTCCTGGGGCGCCTGGACGCTGCTGGAACTGGTGCAGCGCGGTGAGCAGGTCATCGCCACGGATATCAGCCTGCAACGCGACCGCCTGAACCTGATCCTCTCTGCCGAGCAGCAAGAAGCCATTGAGTTTGCCGCACTGGACATCACCGAGACGCAACAGGTCGCGCAGATGATCGGAGACAAAGGCGTAACGCACATCATCCACCTGGCGGCGTTGCAGGTGCCCTTCTGCAAAGCCAAGCCCGTGCTGGGCGCGCAGGTCAACGTCGTGGGCACCATAAACGTCTTTGAGGCGGCGCGCCAGCACAACATCGGGCACGTGGTCTATGCCTCCTCGGTGGCAGTCTATGGCCCACCAGAACGCTACCCCGCCGATACACCGATCGAAAACGACGCGCCCCTGGACCCACACACCCTGTACGGCGTCTACAAACAAGCTAACGAGCAAGCCGCTCGCGTCTATCACGCTGATTACGGCCTCAGCAGTACAGCGCTACGGCCCTACATTGTGTATGGCGTGGGCCGCGACCAGGGCCTGACCAGCGACCCCACCAAAGCGATGCTCGCTGCCATCCGGGGCGAACCCTATCACATTGGGGTTCGGCGGGCTGGCCCAGATGCAGTATGCTGCGGATGTGGCGCGCCAGTTTATCCTGGCTGCTGACGAACCCCAGGACGGCGCCTTTGTGTTTAACCTGGGGGGTAAGCCTGTTCATATGCAAACCGTGGTGGAGCTGATCCAGCAGCACGTCCCCGGCGCGCAGATCACCTATAACGCGGAGCAAAGCTTGCCCTTTGCCGCCGCCTTTGATGATGCTGCCCTGCATCAGCGTTTTAGCCAGGTGTCTGGCACGCCGCTGGAAACCGGCATTGCAGAGACCCTCGAGCGCTTTCGGCAGCTTGGCTAACAAACGGATTACCTACTGGCGGCGGATTTTCGGCCCACTCGCCCGCGGAAAATCCCCGCCAGCCCTTTTTCGGTTGCCCGCGCTACGCTACGCCTACTGGCAGGCACCTGCTGTGGCACCCCCCACACCACCTCCTGGCTATGCTATAATCTTGGCGTTATCCCTAACTAGGAAGCCGCTATGAACATCGCCCAAACTGTAGCCCGACGACTCATTGACAATGTCTCGCGTGTGATCATCGGCAAACAGCGCGAAGTGCGCATGATTGTCCTGGGGCTGCTGTGCCAGGGCCACATCTTGCTGGAAGACGTGCCTGGTGTTGGCAAGACTGTGCTGGCCAAGTCGCTGGCGGCCTCAATTGGTGCCAACTTTAAGCGCTTGCAGTTCACGCCGGATATGCTCCCCTCGGATGTCACCGGTGTTTCCATTTTTAATCAACAAACCCAGCAGTTCGAATTTCGGCAGGGGCCGATCTTCGCCCAGATCGTGCTGGCGGATGAAATCAACCGCGCCACGCCCAAAACACAGGCCGCCCTGCTGGAAGCCATGGAAGAACGGCAGCTCACCGTTGATGGCATCACCTATCCGCTGGAGCGCCCTTTTCTGGTGCTGGCCACGCAAAACCCCATTGAGTATGAAGGCACCTTTCCGCTGCCCGAAGCCCAACTGGACCGCTTCATCATGCGCGTGCACCTCGGTTATCCGGCGCCCAACGAGGAAATCATGATGCTGGAAGCCCAGCAGCATGTTCACCCCCTGGAATCTGTGCAGCAGAGCGTGCGCGTGGATGAGCTGATTGATGCCCAGCGCGCCATCCGCGAGATTTACTCTAACTTTGACATCAAGCAGTACATCGTGGCGCTGGTCAACGCCACCCGCAGCCATCCAGATGTGTATCTGGGAGCCAGCCCGCGTGGGGCGCTGGCGCTCTTTCGGGCGGCGCAGGCCTTCGCCGCCATAGAGGGCCGCGAATACATCATTCCAGATGATGTGAAGGTGATGGCCGACTTCACCCTGGCCCATCGCATCATCCTGGGCCCATCGGCGCGCATCAAGGATATTTCTTCGCGCAGCATCGTCCAACAAGTGATCAACAGCACGCCCATCCCTGGGGCCAGCGTTGGGGCGCGTCAGTACTAACCCCTATGAAGAACCGTCGCAACGCCATTTATGCGCTGCTGGTGGTGAGCCTGGCGGGTGGGCTGCTCTCTGGGCGAACCTTCTTTTTTCATATGACCTATGTGTTTGGCTTTCTGTTGGCGGCGTCCTTTTTGTGGGCTTGGTTTGCTGTGAACTGGGTGCGCATCGGGCGCCAGACTTTCGCCCGGCGGGCTCAGGTGGGCCGTGTTTTTGATGAGCGTTTTACGGTCCAGAACACCGGTTATTTGCCCAAACTCTGGCTGGAAGTGCGCGATCAATCTACCCTGCCTGGCCACAACGCCAGCCATGTGGTCCCGACGCTGTTTCAGCGCCGCAAGTACCAGTGGAAGGTCGAGACCATCTGCACCAAGCGCGGCCAGTTCACGCTGGGGCCGCTCACCCTGAACAGCGGCGACCCTTTTGGCTTGTTCCAGTTCCCGCGCCACATCGCCGCCACCTCCAAAGTGATCGTTTACCCGGCCACCGTGCCGCTTTATGAGTTCGCCGCCCCGATGGGCAAGCTTTCCGGCGGGCAGGCGGTGCGCCGCCGCACCATGGAAGTCACCACCAACGCTTCTGGCGTGCGAGACTACGCCCCTGGCGATAGCCTGAACCGTATTCACTGGAAGACCACCGCACGCCGGGGTAAGTTCTTCGTGAAAGACTTTGAGCTGGACCCCCTTTCTGACGTGTGGCTGTTCCTGGACCTGGACCGCAGCGCCTATGTGGAAGCCCCAGACAGTTCGGGGAGCGTGCAAGCCGGAGGCGCCTGGCGGTTACCGGCCAACACAGAGGAATACTGCGTCACCTGTGCAGCGTCTATTTCAGAATACTTCATTGACAAGGGGCGTGGCCTGGGTTTTGTGGCCTATACGCCTTTTCGCGAGGTCATCCAACCGGACCGGGGCGACCGTCAACTAACGCGCATTCTGCGGGCCCTGGCCCTGGCCAAAAGCGAAACCAGTTTCACCCTGGCTCAGCTATTGGCCGTGGAAGGGCACCTGCTGGGCCGCGACAATACCCTGGTGCTGGTGACCGCCACCGGGGGCGATGCCTGGCTTGGCGAGGCAGAGCAACTCAAGCGGCGCGGCTTGCATGTCATCACGGTGCTGGTCAATGCGGTGAGCTTGGCGCGGCGCACGTAGACTTTTTGCGGCTACGCACGCGCATCGAAAGCGCCAACATCCCGGTTTATCCGGTTCATCTGGGCGATGACCTGACCCACGCCCTGAGCTATAGTCAGATACCCGGCTTACGCTAGTTTTGATCGGGAGGTCCTCCTTATGGCAGAGCAGGAAGAAGCCATCCTCATGGCGGTGCGCAAGCACCTTAGCGATGCAGAAACGTCCATCAATCAGCGCGAGTTCGACCAGGCCCGGCGTAGCGCCGAACTGGCGGTGCAGGTGGCGCGCCAGCAAGAGCATGTGTCCTCGCTGGCTGCCGCTTACTATGGCATTGCCGCGGTGGTCTGGCGCAGCGGTGGCGACCATCAAGAAGCGCATCACTATGCGTCTCTGGCGGCGGAGCATACCCACGCCAACACCCAGACCGACCTGCTGGTGCGCACACTCATTGCGCGGCTGAAGCTGGCGCGCGGCAACTTAGAGCACGCCCAGTACCTCAGCGAAGATTTGCTGGATTACTATACCCAGACCGCCGACCTGCCAGGCCGTGCCGATGCCCTGCGCAACCTGGGCGACATCCACGCCGCCAAGCAGGAACCCGCCCATGCTGAAACGCGCTACCGCGAAAGCCTGAGCATCTACCAGACCCTCAACGACCCCCTGAATCACTGCGGGCTGTTGCTGAGCCTGGGCACGTTGCTCTACCAGAACCACCGCCATACCGAAGCTGCCGGCTGCTGGCAACAGGCGCGCAATCTGGCCGAAGCACACGGCTTTCGTGATGTGGTGCACGCCGCGGACGAAGGGCTAGAATTGCTCCACTGAAGCCAGAATTACGGTAGCTAGCCTGCGCGTTTACCGCTATAATGGGCCATTACTAAACTTGAACAACCGTTCCACCTGAAGGAGTCCGCAGCTCATGCGCGAGGTAACCATAGCCACTGTCCAATTTGCGCCAAAATTGGGTGAACCCGAAGAAAATCTGGTCAAGATGTCTGAATTTGTGTCCAAGATCGCCTCTCAGCAAAAGGTGGACCTGATCGTCTTCCCTGAACTAGCGACCAGTGGCTTTGAGCTGGGGGTGCGCTTTACGGAAGTCGCCCAGCGCATCCCCGGCCCCACGGTGAACCTGATTGCCCAGCGCGCTGCTGAATATGGCGTGTACATCGCGTTTGGGATGGTATCTAAAGAAAAGGTCGAAAGCATCATTTACAACTCGGCGGTGATGGTTGGCCCAGATGGTGAACTGGTTGGCTCCTATAACAAGATTCACCTGCGCGGCGAGGAACGCATGGCCTTCCGCGAGGGCTTTAAGCTGCCGGTCTTCGAGACCGAGGGCATCGGCACGGTCGCGCTGCTGCTGGGCTGGGACCTGGCCTTCCCCGAAGTCGCCCGCACGCTGGCGCTGGAAGGAGCGGAGCTCATCTGCTCCATGACCAACTGGGAAACCACCAACATGGATGAATACCGCGCCTATGTCAAAGCGCGGGCTTTTGAGAACTCGCTGTTTATTGCCTCGGCCAACCGCGTTGGCGAAGACGTCACCGTGAACTTTGGCGGCGAGAGCATGACGGTGGGTCCACGCGGCAAGGTCTACGCTTCGCTGGCAGACGAGAAAAACCCAGAGACCAACCAGCCCTCGGAGGGCTTTGCCGTGGCGCGTATTGACCTGGATGAGGTACGCAAGTTCCGGGAGGAATTCCAGTTCTTGCAGTCGCGCCAGCCCACTGTCTACAAGACGATCGTCAAGCGCTACTAAACACCGTGAGCGAGCAACCGCCACCTGTTGGGGCGCCCCGCGAAGTTGCCGACGCACAGGAGATGCCCGGTTGCATCAGCGGGACGCTCAAGGTGGTGGTGGGCATCCCAATTTTAACGATGTTGTTGATCCGCGAGATCATCACTTTGCCGCTGGACCTGGCCTTGTGGGTGATCACCCGCCTGCGCCGCGATGCGGACCCGCCGCCCCCGGAGAAATGAGGATGCCATGCTGCCCGAAGACCCCAACCCACGGCCAAGCGCCCCCGCCGGACCCCAACCAACCACCCTCGGTAGGCGCACCAACGCACTACGCCGATGCCCAGGAGGTGCCTGGCTGGTTGGCAAACATCATTCAGGCGCTTTCAGCCGGGCCGCTTTTCTTGGGGTTGGTCTGCGGTGGCGTCCCAACTTTGCTGGGCATTTGCTGGTGCATTGCTCAATTCTTTTTGATCTGAATGCGGGCCAGCGCATGCAAAAAAGCTGGCTGAAAGGAAATGTTAGGCATGGATCGGATTGATCTGCGCAGTGATACCGTGACCTGGCCCACCCCACGAATGCGCCAGGCTATGGCCGAAGCCCCGGTTGGGGATGATGTCTATGGCGAAGACCCCACCGTCAACGCGCTCCAGGCCCAGGCAGCGGCGCTCTTTGACAAAGAGGCCGGGTTGCTGGTGGCCAGCGGCACCCAGGGCAACATCACCGCCCTGATGACCCACTGTGGGCGCGGCGACCGGGCGATCATGGGCAACATAGCGCATACTCACCTTTACGAAGCAGGCAATCCAGCGGCGCTGGGGGGCATCCAGACCCACATGGTGCCCGTGCAGCCCGATGGCAGCCTACGCCTGGAGGACCTCGAAGCTGGGATCACTTCGGACGATTCGCACTATCCGGTCACGCGGGTGATTTCCATCGAAAACACCCAGGGGTCTGTTGGCGGGCAGCCGCTCCCAGCCAGCTACATTGAGGCAGTGGGGGCGCTGGCCCACAAACGCGGCCTGCATTTGCACATCGACGGTGCGCGGATCTTCAATGCTGCCGCCGCCCTGGAGACCTCCGTTGCGGAACTGTGCGCTGCCGCTGATAGCGTGACCTTTTGCCTCTCCAAGGGCTTGTGCGCCCCGGTGGGGTCGGTGCTGGTGGGCAGTCACGATTTCATCCGGCGGGCGCACCGTGTGCGTAAGCTGCTGGGCGGTGGAATGCGCCAGGCGGGCATCATCGCGGCGGCGGGGCTGGTGGCCCTGGAAGAAATGCCAGGCCGCCTGCACGAAGATCACGCCAAGGCCCGTGCCCTGGCAGATGCCCTGGCCCAGATGCCCTGCATCCAGCTTGACCCGGCGCCTGTGCGCACCAACATGATCTTTTTTGACCTCCACCCGGACGCCCCGCTGGACGCCGAACAGCTGGCGGAACGGCTGCGGGCCGATAACATCTGGATTGGCCCCTTCGGTAAGTGGCGCGTTCGGCTGGTAACGCATTACTGGATCATGCCGGAACATGTTGAGTTCGTCGCGCAGCGCATGCGTCATCACCTGGCATGAGTGAAACCTGGCCTCCAGAGCCGCCGCCCGATGCGGGGCGCCCCGAAAACGTCCCGATGGAACCGCTGAGGCGTCGCCCGCTCCCCCTGGAGCGTCAACCGGGCAGTCCACAGCGCGAACCAATTCAACAGGTGGTGGAGCAGGTCCGCGCCGAAGAGATCGCGGCTAGCCAACCCATCAGCCCGCCAGAACTGCCCGTTACCCGCTCCCCATACCGAGAGGTAGACCCGCTTTTTGCCTATATTTTTCTGGTGGCCATTGCTGTGGGCCTCTCGACCTTCGAAGCCATCGTGACCTATGTGCTGCTGTGGACCCTGATGGGCGGCGTAGGCGCGATGGGCTACTTTCTGGGGGCGGTGGAACGCCTGCGGACCGCGCAGATTGATGACTTGTTCTGGGGAGTGACGTTTGGCTTCCTGAGCAGCTTTCCCTTTGTGATCGTTTTTGGGTCGGCTTTGCAGACTGTTTCCCAGCGCATGTTTGACGTGGAGGAGAGCCCGGCCCTGGTGATGGATACCTGGGTTTTTATGGCGGTGGCCTTTGTGATCCCGGCGGCAGAGTCCCTTTTTTTCCGAGGGGCCGTGCAGGGGGTGCGTGGCATCAGCCTCACCACGGTGTTGGCAACCATCTGGGCTTGTGTGGTTTTCTTCCCTAATATGGCTTTGGCCGGACGCGAGGCTATCGCGCTGATCCTGGTTTTTGTATTTGCGTTGCTTAACTTCCTGTATAGCTATGTGCGCCAGCGGAACGGCTTGGCGGGGGCCTGGCTCTGCCAGACGGTGAGCTATACGCTGCTCTGGTTTATGCCGCGCGTCCTCTTTTGAGCCGGAATTTTCGAGCATTGACAGCCCGTCAAAACCCGCTAAAATCCATTTTACCTGCCGCGGTAGCTCAGTTGGTAGAGCATCGCACTGAAATGCGAGGGTCGCCAGTTCGAGTCTGGCCTGCGGCACTCTCCACCGCCTCTCCACCCTGGAAGGCGGTTTTTGTTTGGAATGGCACCTATGCGTATGACGCCACGCCGCGCAGACTGGGCACTGAGCCTGGCGGTAATCGGGCTGAACGTTTTGCTTTTTGCGCCCTTGTGGCTGCTGCCAGGTCGCTATGCCCTCACGGGCACTGACCTACAGGATTTCTTTTCTCCCATCTACCAGTTCATCAACCGTGAGGTGCGCGGGGGAACGCTCCCACTTTGGAACCCCTATCAGTTCCTGGGCGGCAGCACAGTGGGCAACGCTCAATACGCGCTGTTTTATCCTCCCAATTGGCTTCTCTGGCTGGCCCCCCCAGCAGAGCTAGACCGCGTGTTACGCGGGTTAGTGGCCGGCCATGCGGCCTGGGCGGGGCTGGGGGCGAGCTGGATGGCGCGCCGCTCAGCGCCAAAGCCGCGCGCTGCATTGCTGGCAGGGTTGGTCTTTAGCTGGAGCAGCTTTCTGGCGGCGCGTGTGGAAATTGGCCACTATACGCTGATCCTGGCGCTGGCCTGGGCACCCTGGGTGCTGCACGGCTATCAGACCGCCCTGGCACAGCGGAGGCTGTTTGGCTGCATACCCGGCGCGCTGGCTCTGGCCATGCAGGTGAGCGCAGGGCACCCGCAGACCGTCTACATTACAGGCTTGGGGCTTGGCGTGCTGACGTTAGCAGCCCTCATTCGGCAACATAGCTGGGTCGTGCTGCGTCAGGCTACGGTGATGGGCGGCCTGGCGCTCTGGCTGAGTGCGGTCAGTTGGGTGCCTATGCTGGATTACCATGCGGAGACTGTACGCGCCACGCAGGGCCGCTCGCTAACCTTTGCAGATGAATTTGCGCTCTCGCCCCAGGAGCTGATCACGGGGCTGGCACTGCCAAACTATGCGGGTACCGCCGCAGAATACCCTGGTTTTTATGAGGAAGTGACCGTTTATTGGGGATTGTTGCCGTTGCTGGGGCTGTTGCTGGCCAGGCGGATGCGCTTTCCAGGCCGCTGGCTGGCCCTGGGCCTGATTGTGCTGGGGCTTTGGCTGAGCCTGGGCAGTGCGGCTGGCCTCTATCGCCTGACCTATACCTTGATTCCGATCAGCCAGGGGTTTCGGGCGCCAGGCCGCCACCTGTTGCTCACCGGTCTGGGGCTGGCCATACTCCTGGGGGCGACCTTTACCCACATGGCGCGCCTGCCGCTGGCAGATCAGCGGCGCTTGCTGCGGCCACTCTGGCGCTGGCAGTTACCGGGGATAGCTGTATGGATGGGGGGGCTGGCGCTCCTCTGGGAAGGGCGGGCGGCGCAGCAAGCCACCGAAGCCGCTATAGTGCTCGCCGGGCTAGCCATGCTAGCCCTGACATGGGCGCGAATTGGCTGGCGCTGGGCCTGGGTGGTGGCGTTGCTGTTGCTGATGGCAGATACCTGGCGGATCAGCGCGCCGCTGCTGCACCTGGAAGAAGCGCAACCTTCAGCGGCTTGGAGCGCGGCGGCCCAGGTCATCCCAACCGATGCGCCGGGTCGTGTCCGCCAGATGCCCCCGCCACCGGGCACGCCAAACGGCGGTAGCCTGGTTTCGCTCCGGGGCCTGGAAGGCTACGACCCCTGGCACCAGCGGACTGGGCCGCCTTCTACACCGCTGCCCTGCAAGAAGGCGACCCCGGCGGCCCGCTGCATCAGGTGCTTGGCGTGCGCTACC
>JAAUUD010000113.1 GCA_012031655.1 Anaerolineae bacterium
TTCCGGTGCCCACTGACCCAGCAGCATCAGGCGAGGGTCCTGGCCCCGGCGGGGCGCCCCAGCACAGCGACGAGCGGCATTTTCTCCAGAATGAGCCGATAGATGGTGGCCTGGTCCAGGTCTGGGCGGGTGCGTACCAGCGCGATGGTAAAGGCGCTCAGCAAACGCCGGGCGTTGGCGGTGCCCCGGAGGGCGATCATCAGTTGCCCAATGCCCGGGTGCTCCAGCGCATCGACCAAGGCGGGGCCTTCGTCGCCTCGGATTTCATCGATGGCCAGCAAGCGCGGGCTGCGCGCAGCCCCTTCGCTGATCTGCGCCGCGAAGTCCTGGTGTGTGCCATCCATACGTGGCGGCTCTGCCGGAAGGGTGGCCAGGTTGGGGTTGAGGGTCGCTTCGCGGGCACGTTCCACCAGCAAGGCAGCTCCTGGTGCGGGCAGGTTGTTGAGCAGGGCGGCCAGCAGCGTTGACTTGCCCACCCCAACCTCGCCGGTGATGAGCAGGCCGCGCCCGGCGGCCAAGCCTGCGTGCAGCAGTTCCGCCGCCATCGCGGGGACGGTCGCCGGGGTGAGGGCCGCCAGACCGAGTGCATTGGCGGGGGTTGGGTGCAAACGGAACTGCACGCTATAGCCCGTATTCGCGGGCGGCCCAATCAGGCTCACCCGCACGGGGCGGTCGTGTAGGCTCAGACCCACCTCCAAAAATGGGTAATCCGCCAGGAAGGACGCGCCCGCCGGAGCCAACAGCCGCATCAGCTGATCTTCCAGGTTCTGGAACGAGGAATAGGGCGCCGCGACACGCTGCATCTCGCCAAAGCCCAGCCGCACATGGGCATCAAAGGGGCCTTCCAGCGCAATTTCGGTTACCTGTGGGTCGCGGAGGTAGGGGTCTAATGGCCCGAAGTAAAACAGGTTATCCACGGCAGCCCCCACGACGCGGTTTTTTTCTGCCATGGGCAGCACCACATATTCACTCGCCAGCACATAGTCAGCAATCTCGTGCAGGTAGGTCAGGCGGGCCGCGCGGGTGTTCAATTCAGAGAAGATATCCACCCGTCCGGCGGTTTCGGCGTGGAACTGCTCCTCGATCTTCTCGCGCAGGCTATCCAGGGAATATTGCCGCATCCCCATCTTGTCCGGGTAGAGGACCGGGTCTTGATCCAGCGAGAAACTCATGGGCGTCCATCCTTTTTTAACCAGGAGTTTACAAGTTCTGCAAGAGATGCTTACACCTCCACTCTATCATAACAACAAAACAGGCAAGCAATCTGGAGAAACGCAAATGCAACGGATGGTGATTATGGTGCTGGTGGTGGTTCTGGCTTTGGGCAGCGTGGGCATGGTGGCGGCGCAAGGGCCGGGCGGCGGGCCGCAGGGCCAGTTCGGGATGGCGAGCGCGCCGTGCTGGAAGTCATCAGCATGGCGTCCGGGCTTTCCCCAGCGGAGATCGTGCAGACTCTGCGCGAAAGTGAACTCACCCTGGGCGAAATCGTGACGGCCAACGGCGGCGACCTGGCCGAGGTCGAAGCCGAACTGACCGCGTTGCTGACTGCCCAACTCGAGGCGCGCCTGGAGGCCAATACCGAGCGCCTGAACACGCAACTGGAGAACGTTGATCAGTGGGTGCAGGACCTGCTGAACGGCAACCTGGGCGGGGGGATGGCCGAGCGCCTTCAGGACCGCCGCCAGGATCGCCGTGCGGACCGTGACTTCCCGCTGATCAGCGCCGTGACGGAGGCCATTCAAGCGGCGGCAGGCGTCGAGCCGGGCGAAATCGCAGAGCAGGTCCGCGCGGGCAGCACGCTGGCCGAGGTCATCGCTAGCTATGGCCTGGACGAAGCCGCGATTGTGGCAGAAGTTGAAGCCGCCCTCACGGAGCGCATCAACGCGGCGGTGGAAGAAGGCACCATCACGCAACTGCGCGCCGATGAACTGCTGGCTGGTATGGATGAAGCCATCCAGAACATCCTGACAACGACCCCAGGCGGGCGCCGTGACCAGGCCCTGGCCCAACGGGCGGTGAACCGCGCGGCGGCAGAAGCGCTGGGTATTCTGCCTGCGGACCTGCGCCTGGCGCTGGCAGAAGGCCAGACACTGGCCGACTTCATCAGCAGCAGCGGGGGCGATGTGGAAGCCGTGCGCGCCGCTGCCCTGGCGGACCTGGAAGCCGCCGCTGCGGAAGCTGTCGAGCGCGGCCCGCTCACGCAGGCAGAAGCCGACGAACGCCTGGCCGCTGCCCCGGCGGCCATTGACGACGCCCTGAACACCCCTACACCCCCGCCGCCTAGTCGCCTGCCATACAAGGGTTGTTCTGAGGCACCTCTGTAGGTCAAAAACCTACGGAGGTTTATTTTTTAAGGTGATTTTGGCGAGGCGCCAGCAGGTGCAGCAAACTGCACAACGAATTTTGAAAAATCCTTGTCAATTTTGGCGAAACCCCTTGCATTTTGTTGAGAGGCGCGTTAAAGTATATTCAGTTGTGATTAATGTTCTTGAAAAAAACTTCTTTCAAATAGTGTTTTGGGTCAATAGAAGACCATTCACCCCAAGCGGCACCCTTCAAAAGGTGCCGCTTGTGCGTTCCAGCGTTGGCTAGGGCGTGTCAAATGTCAACAAAGTCACTTCGAGCACTTCCAGGCGCACGGGGAGTGCGCCGCCCTGCAGCAGGGTTGCGATCTTTTCGGCGGAGGCGCGGTCAAAGTCGCTGGTGATCCACGCGTACTGAAAAATGGGGGCCTGAATGATTGGCACCAGCAGTACCACGCCATCCAGCACGATGCCCAGCGGCTCACCAATGTGGGCAGCGGTGAAGTCCGCCAGGATGGCCGCTGCTTCATCGGTAAATTCCAGGCTCAGTCCCCAGCTTTCGTTCTGGAATGAGTTTGGAATGGCCTGGGCATTCGCCAGCGCTGCGGAGGTCAACAGGGTGGGGAAGGGTTTGCTCGCTGCGTCCAGTGCTGCGGGCATGGGCGCCACGCCGGGCGCACCTGCGCAGGTGAAGTCTGCTCCAGCCACGCGCAACAGCTCCGTTGTCAGGATGCAATCGCCCTCACTGGGCACATCTGCGGGGTCCAGGGCAGAGAAATCCACAAATTCCAGCGACCCCAACCGGGCGACGCTCTCCAGCACGCTCGCCTGAAAAGCATCTGCGCTACGGTCATCGCCCTGGCCCAGGAATGCTTCAATAACCAGGGTGTTTTCATCCTCGCCCACCGTTACACGATAGTTTAGCAGGGTTGCCGCTTCCAGGCGGGCGCGCAGCACCTCCGCGATGGCTTCCAAATCGGGGGGCGGCGGTGGCTCCTGGGTGGCGCTAGGTTCGGGGGCGGCCTCAGGTGGCAGCGGAGCCACCACCAACCTCAGGCCGTAGGCGGTTTCTGGGGCAGGGGTGGGCGATTGCGCGGCGGCATGTCCCGCCAGGCTGCTGAGTACCAGCAATCCGCTCAGGATAAGATATCGAAGCATCCGTGTTCCTCCATAGGTAGGGCAAACAGGCGTTCTGCGTTGCGGGAGGTCTGTTCGGCCAGCTCAGCGGGTGTCATCTGGCGCAAGGTGGCGATGCGCTCGGCCACCAGCGCAACATAGGCCGGTTCATTACGCTGGCCTCGGTGTGGAACGGGGTCAGGTAGGGGCCATCGGTTTCCAGCAGCAGCCGCTCGAGCGGCATCGCAGCGGCAATCCGGCGCAGGGTTTCGGCGTTTTTGTAGGTGACCGGGCCTGTAAAGCCCAGGTAAAACCCAGCCGCCAGAGCACGTTCCGCGTAGGCTTCTGGGGCGGAGAAGGAATGCAGCACCCCGGGACGGCGCGGCGCTCTGGCGGCAAGCCGCGCACCCAATCTTCCAGAATGGGCAGCACATCGGTGCTGGCTTCGCGGTTGTGGATAATCACCGGTCGGTTGAGCGCAGCGGCGAGTTCTAACTGCGCTTCGAAGGCGCGCCGCTGCACCGGGCGCGGTGAGTGGTCCCAGTGATAATCCAGGCCAATCTCGCCGACAGCAACGGGCTGCACTTTCGCGGCCAGCGCGCGCAGGCGTTCAACGGTGCCCGGTTGCCAATCGGCGGTGCTGTTGGGGTGCAGGCCCACCGCCATCGAAATCGCGGCATTCTGGCGGGCCAGCGCGTGGGCACGCGCCATGCTGGGGAAATCAACTGCCGGAATCAGGATGTGCTTAAGACCCGTTGCCCAGGCGCGGTCCAGCACTTCTGGGCGGTCGTTATCATAGGCCTGAAAGTCCAGGTGACAATGCGTATCAATTAGGCGCAAGGCAGTGGCCCTTTCTCGCGATGTTCTGCTCCCGGTCCGTTGTTCCTTAGCCTAGCATAACCCAGGGCAGCGCAAAAGCTGCTTCAGGGGGGTGAAGGGGCCGCTCGGATTGCGTAGCAGGGACCCACCGCTTGCACCGTTAAGGTTGGGGGTAAGTCCGGTGGGGTGGGGGCATCGCACAACCAGAAGAGCGCGAAGCCCTCTTGCAGCAGCAGGCGCTCCAGATCGTTGGCGGTGTAGGGCTGCTCGTAGGTGAGGTTGCGGTAAGCATAGTAGCTGACGTTGGGGCCGAGGTAGGGCAGGTTGCTGGCAACTTGCTCTGTTTGCGCCGTTTGTTCTGCGATGTTTTCGGCCAACCACAGGAAGCTCTCGTTGTTCAGGCGATAAACCAGGATGTAAATGACCCCCAGCACCAGGAAGAAATGCCCCATCAAGCCCGCTCCGGCAAAACGCTGGGGCCGGTTGCGGGGCAACCATCCGGGATGTGGCCAGACCTGAGTAAACCCATGCCCCGCCCAGAGCGCTAGGGGCGGCACAAAATAGTACAGAAAGTAATCGTGCAGGTAGGTGGCGTTGCGGAACAGGCTCGTATAGAGCAACCCGGCCACCACCAACACCCACGGGATCGCGACTTCGGCCCGGCGTGGACCTCGGCTCTGGCGATAGACCCCCCAGGCCGCTAGCAGCAGCACAAATGGCGAGGTGCTATATATCAGGCGGAAGCCGTTCACGCGCAGGTAGTCCACCAGGGTAAAGGTGTCGGCGCGTTCGATGCGGCTATCACTGGTGCGGTAGGTCCACAAATCGACCAGTTCATCGATCACTTGCGCGTCAAAGAATTCGGTGTTGTATGTCATCCAGGTGGCCAGGCCCAGCAAGCCCGCACATCCCAGGCCAAAGATCGCCAACATCTCGCGCCGGGTGCTGCGCAGCAGCGCCCAGCCAAACAGCGCCACCAGCACAAACGCCATAAAATGGCCATACCAAAGGCCCGCAAAGGCTAGCCCTGCTGCCAACCCCCAGCGCCGGGGGCTACCTAACCGCCGCCAGCGGACGAAAGCGAGCAAAAAAGCATTCGCCAGCACGACGTTGCCACTTTCAAAATTGGGCGTGCGGGCAAAGTAGATGACCTGCATGCTAAAGGCAAAAAAGAAGGCGGCCAACAGCGCAGCGCGCCGACTCATGAGGTGGCGTGCCAGTTGATAAAACACCGCAATGCTGATCAGCGAGAGGAAGACGGTCGTGAGGCGGATGAACATCTCATGGAAGCCGAAGGCGCGCACACTGAGCGATTGCAGAATCGCCAGGGTCGGCGGGTTGCTGCGATACACACTGAGCTCGGCTTCGCTCTCCACCGGAAACAGGTTGTAAAACTGAATGGCACCGTACTCAAGATAGCCGTAGCGCAGATAGTTGCGCGCAGTCAGCGCGTAGAGAACGTTATCCCAGTCGTGATGGCCAATGAACGGTTTGTTTAGCCAGTGGCTGGTGATGCCAAAATAGCCCAACAGAAGCGCGGTGAGCAATGCAAGATGCGGGACAACCCGTTGGGCAGGTGATTTTGGCATCGCAGTGCTTACCAGTCGCGGCGGTTATCTTGCAGGGCGCGCAGTTCTTCTTCCATCATCAGCCCCACCAACCCTCGAAAGTCCACTACCGGGTGCCAGCCGAGCACTCGCGCGGCTTTGCTATAGTCCCCGACCAGCAAATCGACCTCCGCCGGACGGGTATAGCGGGGATCGTTAAACACCACATGCTGCCCGATATCTAGCCCGGCGAGTTCGAAGGTAATCTCCACAAATTCGCGTACGCTGTGGGTGGACCCGGTGCAGATCACATAGTCATCGGGGTGGTCTTGCTGCAACATCAGCCACATGGCGCGCACATAGTCGCCAGCGTAGCCCCAGTCCCGCTTGGAGTCGGGGTTGCCCAGGTAGAGTTTATCTGCCAGACCCAGCTTGATGCGCGCCGCGGTGTGGGTGATTTTGCGGGTCACGAACTCGATGCCTCGGCGCGGCCCTTCGTGGTTGAAGAGGATGCCATTACAGGCAAACAGGCCGTAGCTTTCGCGGTAGTTGACCGTGATCCAATGGCCGTAGACTTTCGCTACGCCATAGGGGCTGCGCGGGTAGAAGGGCGTGGTTTCGCATTGGGGCACCTCGCGCACCTTGCCAAACATCTCGCTGGACCCGGCCTGATAGAAGCGCGCATCGGGCTTGACATGCCGCACCGCATCCAGAAGGCGCGTGACGCCCAACGCCGTCACATTGCCGGTGAGGGTGGGTTGCGTCCAGGAGGTGCCCACAAACGAC
Organism: Anaerolineae bacterium; assembly: GCA_012031655.1. Taxonomy (GTDB): domain Bacteria; phylum Chloroflexota; class Anaerolineae; order Aggregatilineales; family J027; genus JAAUUD01. The sequence continues at coordinate 6,572 of JAAUUD010000113.1, forward strand.
TGCGCCGCCAGGTTGTATACTTCGTCCGGTTGGGCAACTTGCAGGGCTTCTTGCAACGAGGTCTGGTCGGTCATGTCGCCAGGGACAAGCTCGACCTGGTCCTGAATATGGGCGATCCGCCCGAAGTTAACGGTGCTGGTGCGCCGGACCAGGCCATACACCTTATAGCCGTTTTCCAGCAAAAGCTCGGCCAGGTGCGAGCCATCTTGTCCGGTGATGCCCGTAATGAGGGCGCGTTTGGTCATAGCAGTTTCCTTCGCTGTCGTGCGTCGCTCAAAATATCCTGGAGGGATTGTTGAATGTCAAACGTCGGGTGCCAGCCCGTGGCCTGACGGAGCTTGCTGGCATCGCCCACGACCAGCGGCACATCCACCGGGCGGAGGCGGTTCGGGTCAACCTCGACGCGCAAAGGGGCCGGGCTGAGGGCACACATCTGGCGCAGTAAGCTCCCCACGGTATAGGGCTGGCCGCTGCAAATGTTGTAGGCTTCGCCCGGGGTGCCGTGTTTCATCAGGAGGGCATAGGCGCGCACGACATCGCGCACATCGGTGAAGTCGCGCGCGGCTTCCAGGTTACCCACGCGCAACACGGCTTCGCGTTCGCCCGCTTCTGCCGTGGCGATCTGATCTGCAAAGTCAGCCAGGGCAAAGCGCGTGCTCTGGCCGGGGCCGATGTGGTTGAAAGCGCGGGCGCGCAGCGTCGGTAGGCCGTGGCTCACAAAATATTGATAGGCCAGCAAGTCTTGCGTAACCTTGCTGACACTGTAAGGATTGGTGGGGCGCAGGGGTTGCGCCTCGGTGAGGGGGCAATCTTCCGGGCGGGTTTTGCCGTAAATTTCGGCGGAACTCACCACCAGCACCCGGCAATCTAGCCCCTGGCCCAGCATCGCCTGAAAGAGGTTCACCTGCCCACGGATGTTGTTCTCCAGGGTATCCCACGGTTCCTGAAAAGCACTGGGCACAAACGCCTGGGCCGCCAGGTGATAGATAGCCTGGGGTTGGACCTCTGCCAACAAGGCCTGAACCGCTTCTGGAACACGCAGGTCGAGCAGGTGCAGGGCCACATCCGGCAGGCTGGCGCTCCCTTCGGCAGAAAAGCTGTGCCAAAGAGGTGCAGGTCTGGCTGCTGGCGCAGATGAGCAACCAGGTGCCGCCCCACAAAGCCCGTTGCTCCGGTTATGAGAACTCTCACCAATATGCGCTCCGTTGACCAGCTACTAGGCGGGCATTATACCGCCAAGGGTAGGGTCCCCCACCTGAAAAAGCCATAAGTGGCCTGATTTGTGGTTGCCGACTGCCGTAAGATGGGGTAGAAACAGAGGCATGATCGAAAAGAGCAACCAACCATGGCCACCATTCTCATTGCAGAAGATGATTTGCAACTCAATGAGGGATTAGCAGAAATCTTGGAGATGGAAGGCCATGCCGTGGTGATGGTAGCCGACGGAATGAGCGCCTGGGAAATGCTGGCGCGACAACATTTTGATGTCCTCCTGACCGACTATAGCATGCCCGAAGCGGATGGCGAAATGCTCATCCAGCAAATTGAGCAAACCCCGGCTCTGGACCATATCCACATTATTGTCATTAGTGGCTACGACATAAAGCCCCTGGAAGGCCGCCCTCGGATTAACCTGTTGTTGCGCAAGCCGTTTGACGTGCAACAGGTGATCCGCGCGGTTAACGCCATTATGGGCTAAAGGATGCCAGAGGGAGCAACAATGCGGGATCAAGGGCCGCGCCTGGGTGCGCCGCGCTGGGTCACCAGCCTGGCGGTGCTGGTTGGTGGGGCAATCGGCTTCTTTTTACAGGAACGGTGGAACCTGGACAACGAAGGTGCGTTTGTGCTGACCATCCTCACCTGTTCTATGGCCGCTTTTGTGGTTAACCTGGCCTGGCTGCTCAACGAGCGTAGAAAGATGCAACCATGACCTGGCGTGTGGTCTTTATGGGCAGCCCAGATTTTGCCGTGCCTAGTTTGCAAGCCTTGCTGGGCGCCCCGGATTTTGAAGTTGTGGGCGTGGTGACCCAGCCCGACCGCCCCGCCGGGCGGGGGCAGGCGTTGCGCCAACCGCCGGTGAAGGACGTTGCACTGGCCCATGGGCTAGCGGTCTATCAGCCAGAGAAGTTGCGCGGCGCAGCGGCAGAAGCCCACTTGCGGGCCTGGGCACCGGATGTGCAGGTGGTTGCCGCCTATGGGCAAATTCTCAAACCCGCCATTCTGGAAGTCCCCCATGCAGGCAGCATCAATGTGCATGCCTCGTTGCTGCCGCGTTGGCGCGGCGCGACGCCCATTCAGGCGGCGGTGCGGGCGGTGATGCAGAGTCTGGGCTTAGCATCATGCAGATGGACCCTGGGCTGGATACTGGCCCGATGCTTTTGCAGGAGGCCGTGCCCTGGACCCGCGCGAACCGGGCAAAGCCTGCATGATAAGCTGGCCAGGTCGGTGGGCCGCTGTTGCTGCGCGCGCTGCGCGGCTACCTGAGCGGCGAGTTGGTGCCCCAGCCCCAGGATGACGCGCTGGCCACGCATGCGCCGCAGCTCAAAAAGGAGGAAGGCGCCATTCAATGGGGACGGGCGGCAGTGGAAATTGACCGCCAGGTACGCGCCTTTACCCCTGGCCGGGCACCTACACCGGCTGGAATGGCACCCTGCTCAAGATCATCAGCGGCGCGGCGGTGACGGGCCGCCTGGCCCCCGGCAAGGTGGTGCGCGGCCCGGGCGAGTTCCCGCTGATCATCGGCACCGGGCAGGGGGTCTATGCCCCCTTGGTGCTGCAACTGGCCGGGAAGAAGCCCCTGGATGTCGCTGAATTCCTGAACGGCAACGCCGACATCCTGGGGGCTATCCTCCGCACCCCGTGAGGGGCGCTATTCTGGACAGGTTGTGGTCAGGTTCGCACCCTGAATCGGAATGCCCTCAAAGGTGTACGCAACAGAGCTGTTGTACTCGCCCGCAGGGAACCAAGTTTCGATGTCCGCGACCCCATTCGCAGGGGGGTCATTCACTGAAAAAGTCCCATCACTTAAACTTGCGGTGATTTCGGTGGTTCCTGCCAGCAGATTAAACCACTTCAGATAAATAACATAGTCGTTGTAGCAAAAGAGTTCCCCTTCGACCTCTTCACAGACTTCCTCCAAAACACAGACCAGCTCAAAGGAGGGCGGGCCGACGGGTTCAGGCTCTGGCGTGGTGTTGATGATCGTTGGGGGGGCAGGGTCCTGGCCAGGCGGCGGCGGCGGTGGTGGTGGCGGTGGCGCGGGCGGCGGACCGGGTCCGGTCATGA
>JAAUUD010000114.1 GCA_012031655.1 Anaerolineae bacterium
CGCTGCCAACGCACAGAAGCGGGTCGCGACCTCCTGGGCCAGCCCATCCGCGCCACAGGCCCGCAGCCCCTCGACCAGCAGGTAAGTGGAGGGCGCCCAGATTGGCCCCCGCCAATAGCCATCCGGCGTATAGAAAGGGCTGGCGGGGTTTTCCGAAGCCAGGCCGTGTTCGGTCAGGAAGCGCTCCAACCCGCTGATCAGCGCGCTCTGGACTGTTTTTTCGAGCCGGTCGCCCAGCAGCAGAGGCATAAAACCAGCGCGCTATCGCCCGCTGGCACAATAGGCGAGCCGGAGCGCTGCGCCACGAACTGATCACCGTTCCAGAAGTGGGCCATCAGCAGCGCCAGCAGGCGGTCGGCGCGTTCGCGCCAGTGGGCGGCTTCGGCGGGCTTGCCCAGGCGGGTTGCAAGTTCGGCCAGCGCGTCCATCTGAATGACCAGATAGGCGGAGAGGTCCGGGCTTTCGACCGGCACCCCCTCCGAGAACACCGTGCCGTTATCCCAGCCGCTTTCGTTGCCGTGGTTATATTGCGGCACGCCATCACCGTCGTCATCGCGGTAGCGGAACCACCATTCGGTCCAGCGCGCCAGCGGGGCATAGACTGCGGCCAGCTGGTGCGGGGTGATGGCATCGGTCCGCTTTAGCAGTTCGCGCAGGGCCCAGCCGTGGATGGGCGGCTTGTAGAAGCGGAACGAGCGCGTGCTGTCCGTCAGGTGATCTGGAATGGCGCCAGAAGGCTCCTGATGATCAAAGAACAGCACAAACTGATCCCAGGCCAGGGCGGGGTCCTGCCGGGCCAGGGCCAGCGCATTAAAGCAGTGGTCCCAGCTCCAGACCTTGTTCATCCAGTTTTTGGACATCAGCATGGCCGGGCGTTGATGATGGCCACGCGGCGCCACCACGCACGACCAATTGATGTAGGCGGCCAGTTGGCGTGCCTCTGCCCAGGCTGCGGGCACGGGCAAGCTCTGCGCGAGCCACGCCTGATAGGACTGGTCCGCCGCCGCTACCGCCGCCGCAAAGGGGCGGTAGGGGGGGTGGCCCTCCCAGACGCTCGGATAGACCTGGATAACGCCTTCCCAGGTTGCCGGGCCAGCCAAGGTCAGCACGATATGGGCGCTTTTGGCCCCCAACCAGGGCGCATCGACGGTTAACTGGCCGCTGAGCGACCGCCACGCTGAGCTTGACGAAGCTCTGATAGGCGATGATCTCCCAGCGCTGGCCATCGGGGGAAAAGGCGTTGTCAAATTCGCTGGCCTGGAGATGACGCGACAGCCGCAACGCCACCCCCTGGCCCCGCAAGCGCAGGCATTCGGCCTCCTCCAGGCACAGGTCCACCCGGCCTTGTTGGCAGGCGAGGGTGAGCAGCCCAGGGGTGGCCGTGATGGTGTAGGGTTGTGGGGCACCTTCGGCCAGCAGTTCCAGCTTCAGGAGTTCTGGATGGGCCAGGCTGCTGCCGCTCAGGCTGCGCAGATAGAGGCCATCGCGCAGCCGCGATAGCCCCAGGTACGACCCATAACGGCTAAACGGCACCGTGTGCAGATCAAACTGGAAGGTGTTCATGCTTCGGCTTCCTCGATCAAGTTGCAGGGGGTCCAGTGCACGGTCGAACCGTCGCGTTCCACGCGCCAGCTTTTGATCTGGTAGGGGCTGAAGGCTTCCAGGCGGGCTGCGTCGCCTTCCAGACAGATGCTCGCGGTGGTCGCTTGCCCGGCAGTTTCGTAGAGCCGCACAATCAGCGCGCGTCCATCTTCCGCTTGCTTGAGCGCCCCAAGCGCGATGGTCGGCGGTTCCACCGCGATGAACGACGGTGGGGCGGCGGGGGCACCCTGGGGCGGGCTGGGGGGGTGATAGACAAAGAACCATTCGAGCGGCTGGTTGAGCGCCAGGGCCAGTGGCGTGAGGTCTGCGCGCAGCGCCTCGGGGTCCGCACCCGCGATGAGCCGAAACGTGGTGTCGATGCGCTCCTGGTCCATAAAGGCGTAAGATTTATCCGGGCTGAGCGGCAGCATGGTATCCCAGCCAGAATAGACAGCCCCACGGGTCAGGCTCAGGCGCAGGGTGCCATCCGGGTCAAGGTCAAAGCCGTTTTGACCATCGTTGGCCAGGCCCACGTTAAAATCCGGTGCACGCAGGTGCAGCCAGCGATTGTAGGCGTGCTCGGTGCTGTCTGCCGAGCGCCCGGCCATTCCATAGGGCACTTCGCATGCGGCCTGGACGCCTGGCAGGTCGAAGGGCAGCACCAGCTTGATCATCTTCTGGCGGGCCTGCATGAACAGGCTCACCGCCATATCAACCTGGGGGAGGTCGGCGTAGAAGGTGTAGCGCAGGCTGGCGCGGCTGTGCTGCCAGAGGGTCAGGCACTCCACCGTGAGCGCCAGCGGCCCTTGATGGATAACCCGCACGGGTGCCCCGCTGTGGTCGGTTTCTTCGCCCACCATCGCGCCCAATTCTGCGCCAGACATGGCCTCGAACACCCCCGCCACCGCGTTGAAAACAGCCCGGTCCATCCCACCCCAGGCATGTGCCGTGTCGGCCATGGCCATCAACTGAACCGGACCTTGCAGCAGGTCGCGCCCGGTGGCCCGCTGCCTTAAGCTGACCAGCGCGCCGAGCCTTGCGTCAAAGCGCGCCACCCACCAACGGTTTTCCACGGTCAGGTATTGGCCGTCGTGGGCTGCGGTTGGCGCGTGGCGCATATCGACCGCCGGGGACTCGAAGCGGATTTCATAGCGGCGCGCACTCATGGGGGGGACCTCCGCCACAAAGCCCAGGAAGGGCTGCATTTTGCTGCCTTCCAGCACGGGCGAGCCACCCTGCTCCTGATGGCAAACCGGCTGGGCCCAGGTCATCGTACAGCGCAAAGTCGCCTGGGCTGATGGACCCGGCATAAGCGCGCAGGAAGTTCCCGCCCACATAGCCGCGCACGTGGTGCGCGTGTGGGTTAAGCACATAGAGCGGGATGGTCTCTGGCGTGGGCGCGACGTTTGGCAAGGCCGCGTGTTGCCGACTCACCACAATGCGCCGGGCGGTGTCTTTGGCGTAGCCATACATGTCCATCACGCCTGGCAGCGCGTTTTCGATGAGCGAACCGGGCAGCACGTCATGAAAGGCGTTCAGCATCACGCGCTGCCAGGCGGCGCGGAGTTCCTCAGCGGGGTAGGGCAGGCCGTAGCGCCACCAGGCCAGCGCCGCCCAGCGTTCGGCAGAGGCCAGCCAGGCTTCGGCCTGGCGCTGCTGCCGCTTGATGGGCGCGATGCTGGTGTACGTTCCAGCCAACACGCGCTGGATATCGCCGTGATACTCTGGCGCCGGGTAGTTGAGGGTCGTCACCCGTTCCAGGTAGGCTTCGGGCGTGCTGTGGCGGATTTCAAGGTCACTGGCTTCAAACTCCGCGATGAGTGCCCGTAGATCATGCAAATCCCTGGCGGGTGGGGGCCGCGCCGTGGTCGCCCAGGCCCCACAGCACCACGGTATCGCGCCCAGTGGCCCGCGCAATCTCGATGCCAATCCGTGCCTGGTCCATCGTCGTCAGCAGTTCGCCGCTAAAGTCGGTGTTGGGCGTGCAATACCACACCCCATCGGGGCGCAAGGCCAGCGTGCGGCTGCCATCGGCGCCCACCCAGGTGTAAAGCGGTGCCGGGAGTTCGAGCTGGCGGGCGTAGGGCGGCCATGGATGTAGAGCGCAAAGCCGCTCTGGCGCAACAACTGCGGCAGGCCGTTGCCATGCCCAAAGGAATCGAAGTTGTAGGCCACCGTCGGGCGCACGCCGAACTTCTCTGCAAAGTAGCGGCGGCCCTCCAGGATGCAGCGCGCGATGGTTTCGCCCCCCGGCAGGTTCACGTCCGGTTGCAGATACCACCCGCCGCTGATGTTCCAGCGGCCACGCGCCACCAACGCCCGGATGCGCTCAAAGAGCGGCGGGTCATACTCCTCCACCCATTCATACAGCAGGCTTTCGTTGTGGTTAAAGATGAACTCCGGGAATTCTTCGAGCAGGTCAGCGGCGGTGCGAAACGTCGAGACCGCCTCTCGGGCGCCTTCTTCCCAGGGCCACTTCCAGATGGGGTCGATATGCGCGTTGCAGATCAAATGCACAGTCGGTTTAGGGGTCACCTGGTTGCCCTCGCTTTCTTCAGTGGCATGATGTTTTTGGCTCGCTTTTTTTCCGTACCTGGCCGGGGCGCTGGATGGCGCGCTACAAGGGGCGCGGGGTTCATCTGCCTCGGCATTTGACAGCTTGACATATCCAATGTATATTGGACATATCCATCTATCAACATGAGATAAGCATAACCTGGTTTCATGTCAAACTACAAGGCCGATCCCGAAAACCCACTCCCGCTCTACTATCAGGTCTACACCTCGCTCAAGGAACGGATTGAAGCCGAGGAGTTTTCGGCAGGCGCCATGCTGCCTGCCGAACGCAAACTGGTGGAAGACTACGGCGTGAGCCGCATTACCATCATCAAGGCGCTCGATGCGCTGGAAAGCGAGGGCCTCATCCAGCGCCAGCAGGGGCGTGGGACCTTCGTTTGCGAAAGCCTGCCCGCGCCAGAAGCCGAACAATCCATCACCATCGGCTATGCGCCTGCCGCCCTGATGCACCCCTACTTCTACCAGATTCAGATGGGCATTGCGGAGGTGCTCACCAGCGAACACGGCAACCTGCACGTCATCGCACCGCTCTACGAGCGCCAGAATCGCCTGGATCACCTGATCAGCCTCATCACGGGCAATGTGGATGGCATGATCGTTTATCCCGGCCCCAACAAGCAGGACCTGCCCTTCTACGAGCGCCTGGTGGCAGCTAACATCCCGTTTGTGATGGTGGACCGCTACTATACCGAAATCGCACGCGATTCCGTGGTGTTTGATGAGTTCACCGCCAGCTATCAGCTAACTGAATTGCTCATTGAGCGCGGTCACCGCCGTATCGCCATCATCCCGCACTACGAAGTCAACGTGAGCAGCATCCGCAACCGCATGGCCGGGTATGTGCGCTGCCTGCAAGATCACAACATCCCGGCCCGTGACGACCTCATCTGGTTGGATGTCTACAGCAAGCTGCGCCCCGGGATTGGCCACAAAGGCGACGAGCGGATGACTGACAACCTGCAAACGCACCTGCGCGCCCACCAACCCACTGCCATGATCGCGGTCAACCATGACGTGGCCGACCGACTGACCTATGACCTGATGGCCATCAACCACCAGAGCGCGCAAAGCGCGATTTCGGCCAATGGTGCCACCCATACCGAGCTTGCGCCAGAGATTGCGGTGTTTGGGTATAGCAAACCAGAAGACCACGGCCCCTACACCATTGCTTCGGCCTTCCAGCCCGGGCAAATCCTGGGGCGGGAGGCGGCGCAACTGCTGATCCAGCGCCTGCGTGGCAGCCTGGATGGGCCGCCTCAACACATCCAAATTCCGATAGGAATTGTCCTCCGTAATGATGACGCATCCAGAAATCGGGAGGTGCATATCGAACCCTAGGCCCACCCACGAGCGCAATCCTGCCGCCTACGCCAGAAAATTGTTTGTAATAAAAGGAATCCTTGAGCATGATTAACCAGCTTTCGCGCCGTAACTTCCTCAGACTTTCTGCCGCCGGGACCGTGGGCTTGGCCCTGGCGGGTTCTCCACTGGCCGCTTTTGGTCAGGATGGCATCCGTGTGCGCTACGTCACCCCGCAATGGGCCTCCACGCGCGACCGCCGCAGCGAACGCCAGATCGCCTTCCGCAGCGTGATTGACCTCTTCAATGCACAGTATCCGCATTCGCTGGAAGAAATCGTTGGCACGGGCGACCCCGTGGGCATCTCGCAGAACCTCGATAATGACGAAGCCGATGCCTACTGGGTAGAAAATCCTGGTATGTGGACTGGCAAGCGCAAGGGCGCTTTGCGGACCTTTCCAAATACCTGCCAGAAGGCGAAGAACAGCAGTTTTTCCCCTTTATTCCAGAATACCTGCGCAGCGTGAATGGCGAACTGGGCGCGCTGTGGCACAACACCGATACCCCGCTGTTCTTCTACCGCACGGACCAGGTCGAAAACCCGCCCCAAACCTGGGAAGAACTGCTGGCCTGGGCCGCCGAATGGCGCGAGAACAACCGGGGCCACGCCTTTACCATGCCCTACCAGAACTACATGCAGCTCTTTACGGGCAACTTTGAGCGCCTGGGCGGCCAATGGGTGGATGCCGACGGCGCCCCCACCGCCTTTGAAAACCGCGAAATCCTGGTGAGCATCATGCAGCCCTTTGTGGACCTGGTGCAAAACGACCTGGTGCCCGCGCAGGCCGTGCTGAACGACCACAACACCCAGATGCCGCTGGTCTACGCTGCCGATGTGGCCAGCTTCTTCGGCAACAATAACATGCACATCCGCGCTTTGCAGCCCAACTTGCCGCCGGAAGAATATGACCTGTGGGCTGCCACCACGCTGCCCTATCCCGAAGCGCTCAGCGGGCAGCAGCGCGCCTACACGGCGGGCGGTTGGGTGATTGCGGCGGTGCGCCGCGACGACGACCCCGACCGCGAAGCCGCCGCCGCGCAGTGGGTCATCCACTCCACCAACCCCACCTCGCAGGCGGTGACCAACAAAGCCGGTGGCTGGTTGCCAACGCGCCCCGGCGTCATCGAGAACGACCCCTTCTACCAGGAAGATACGTTCATCCAGACGACACTACAGGCGCTCAATGAGCACGGCTACGTGCCGCCAGCGGCCCCGGCCTATAACATCATTTTTGCCGCGTTGACCGAAGCGCTCCAAAGCGCTGCTTCTGGCGAAAGCTCGCTGGACGATGCGCTGAACAATGCCGAAACGCGCATCAACGCCGAATACGCGGACCTGGTTGGCTAGCGAGCACCTGCTGCATATGCGATCAATCAGGGATACCCCCGGGGTATCCCTGATTGATCAGGAGACTCCCTCATGACGACCCAGAGCGTACCCAAAACAAGTCCACAAGTGCGGCCCAGCGTGGCCAAACCGGCGCGCCTGGCGCGCTTTCTGGCGGGGCCGTGGCCCTGGATGCTGCCTGCGCTCTTTATGCTGATGCTCTTTCGCCTGTACCCCATCCTCTCGCAGTTCTACTACGCCATGACCGACATGCGCGTGCAGAATTTGCAAGAGTTTAACTTTGTGGGCCTGGATAACTACCGCTTTCTTTTAGAAGATCAGTTTTTTATTGATACGCTGCTTTTTACGTTCTTTTTTACCTTTGCTGGCGTGTTGCTCCAGTGGGTGATTGGCTTTGGCCTGGCGTTGCTGATGGACCAACCCTTGCAGGGGCGCACCTTCTTTCGGCTGGGGATCATGGCTTCGTGGGTCATCTCCAGCCTGATTGTGGGCTACACCTGGCGCTTGATGCTGCACGAGGGCAACGCGGGCGTGCTGAGCGCCTGGTTGATGGAGCTGGGCTACGAAGACCCGGTGCGCTGGCTCAGCGCGCCAGACAATGCCCAATATTCTGTGATTGCCGTCAATGTGTGGCGCAGCACCGCCTATACGATGGTCTTTATGTTGGCGGGCTTGCAGACCATCCCACGGGATTTGCTGGAAGCCGCCACAGTAGACGGGGCCAACCTGTGGCAACGGCTGGTCAAGATCAAAATTCCCTACATGCGCCAGCTCATCGCCATCAATGTCGTTTTCATCACGATTGCCACGTTTAACGTCTACGAGCAAATTTTGGTGCTCACCAGAGGCGGGCCGGGGCGTGCCACAGAGACGGTGAGCCTGAAGATGTACGAAACCGCCTTCGGCAGCCTTTCTTCGGGCAGCTTGGGCCTCATTGGGCGGGGCGCCGCAATGGGCAACATCATGTTCCTGTTTACGCTGGTTTTTGCCCTGGCTTACCTGTGGCTCACGCTCTATCGCAAAGGAGACGAAGCATGACCGCCATGACCAGCTTACTGCGCGGGCTGTTCTACTTTTTCTTTGGCCCTTTGTTGCGCCTGGCGGAGCAAATCATCAACCTGCCGCGCAATCTGCCACGGGGCATCCGGTGGGTGCGCAACCACCCTGGCCGCACCCTGTGGTATGTGGCCAACCACTTCATCGCGCTGGGCGTCACGGTGATTTTTGTGTATCCGCTGGTGTGGTTGCTGAGTGCCTCGCTCAAGCCACCTTTCGAAATCTACCGCGAACCGCTGCGCCTCATCCCCAGCGCGGTGCAAACCGATGTCTACGATGAAATCTTGCGCGCTGGCGACTTTCCGACCTACCTCAATAACAGCGTGCTCTATTCCACGGGGGCTTCGCTGCTGACCTTGCTGTTGGCGGTGCTGGCGGCTTATGGCCTCTCGCGCTATCGTTTTTCGGGCAAACGCACCCTGATGATCCTTATCCTGGCCATGCAGATGATCCCCGGGCTGGTGACGGTCATCCCCATGTACATCCTGATGAACCAGCTGGGGCTGTACAACACCCAGCATGGCATCATTTTGTTGTACAGCACCCTGCAAATCCCCTGGACCATCTGGGTGATGAAGGGCTACTTCGATACGATCCCGGTGGAGCTGGACGAAGCCGCGCTCATTGATGGGGCTTCGCGCCTGCGCGCCCTGCGGCAGATCATCCTGCCGCTGGTGGCGCCCGGGATTGCCGCTTCTTTCCTCATCATCTTTATGGCCCGCTGGAACGAATTTGCCCTGGCCAATGCCTTGCTCAGCAATCCCCAGTTGCATCCGCTGCCGGTGGGGACCTTCCGCTTGCTTGGCCCGGACGAGGCCGACTTTCGGCTGACGGCGGCGGCCTCGCTGGTGAACATCGTGCCGATTTTGGCCGTATTCGCGGTGTTGCAGCGCTTTCTGGTCTCTGGCCTGGCCTCTGGCGCGGTCAAAGGGTAGGCGACATGCGCGAGCACTCAGCCGATGTTGTGATTTTGGGGGCCGGGCTGGGGGGGTGTGCAGCGGCGCTGGCTGCCCTCCGCCTGGGGCGGCGCGTCATCCTGACCGAAGAAACGGACTGGATTGGCGGCCAGTTGACCGCGCAAGCCGTCCCGCCGGATGAACACCCCTGGATCGAGGAAACAGGCTGCACCGCCAGCTACCGTCAACTGCGCGAAGGCATCCGCGACTACTACCGGCGGCACTATCCGCTGCGCCCGGAGGTCCGCACGCGCATTCACCTGAACCCGGCGCCGGAAAGGTCAGCCGCCTGTGCCACGAACCCCGCGTGGCGCTGGCCGTGCTGGAGGGCTTCTTGGCGCCTTTTCTGGCGGCGGGCCAGCTAACCCTGCTGCTGGAGACAACCGCGCTAGCCGCCGAAACCGAGGGCGACCACCTGCGCGCGGTGACCGTGCAGCACCACCCCACGCAGGAAAAAAGCGTGCTCAGCGCGCCCTACTTTATCGATGCGACTGAGTTGGGCGATTTGCTGGAACTGGCGGGCATTGAGCACGTCATCGGCGCAGAAAGCCAGGCCCAAACTGGCGAACTGCACGCCCTGCCCGGCGACCCCGATCCGCTGGACCAGCAGGCGGTAACCTGGTGTTTTGCGCTGGACTATTTGCCGGGTGAGGATCGCACCATTGCCCGGCCAGAGCAGTACGACTTCTGGCGAACGCACCATAGCGACTTCTGGCCGGGGCCGCAACTCAGCTGGACTGACGTTTCGCCCTTTGACCTGAGCTTGCGGACGCAATCCATCTTCGGTGGCGATGTGCCGGGCCTGCCTGCATCCTATGCCTATAATCGCTGGCTCTATCGGCGCATTCTCTATAAGGATCATCACCTGCCGGGGGCCTTCCCCAGCGACATTACGCTGGTCAACTGGCCACAGAATGATTACTGGCTGGGGCCGCTGGTGGGCGTGAGC
>JAAUUD010000115.1 GCA_012031655.1 Anaerolineae bacterium
TCTTCGGGGACGGCTTGAGCGAAAGCCACAAGCGCACCATGATCACCAGCGCTGAATACAATCCGGCAGGGTTTCGAGCAGGGAAAGCGCCAGCTCTCCTGCATCTTTAAGCATGTGTGCGCCAGATAGGTTTCTGCCAGCGACACTTTAAGGTCGGCGCGGTCGGGTAGTTCGGCCAGGGCCGCCTGGAGTTCGGCAATCGCCTGGTCATAGAGTTGACCCCGGCGATACTGATAGGCCAGGGCGGCGCGGGTCATCTGGATAGCCGGGTCTTCTGTGTTGTCGCGCTGGCTATAAAGCTGCCGGAGCTTGTTCAGCACATCCTGATTGCGTGAGTCCTGATCAAAAACCCGCTCCATGTGCCAGAGCGCGGCGTTGAAGTCGCCTTTTTCTCGTAGATTTCGCTGAGGCCAATGTGTGCCACCTGATCAACCGGGTTGGCGCCCAGCACGCGCTGAAAGATTACTGCTGCTGCGTCGTTCTGGTTGCCATGCAGCAGGGCTTGCCCCAGCAGGGTGTAGGTTGCAACATTTTTGGGCAGGTGTTGCAGGATGTGGCGGCAGTGCGCCGCCGCCTGCTCGAAGTCTTCACGATCTAGCAACGCATCAATTCGATGGTGGTAGTCGCGCAAATTGATCGTTGCCATTGCAGTGTGCCCTTATTCTCAGCGGCTCTCCTTCTCATTATGCTATACGGCCTATTAAACTGCAAGCGGCCCCCCACCCCTAGCGCAGGCCGTGCAGCGCCTTCAGACGCGAAAGCAACCCCTCTGAAACAGACACCGAACGCCCCCCCCGCGCCCAGCAGGTCGGGGCCGGGGGGCTGGTCTAGCAAGGCGCGCACGATGTTCAGCCAGCCATGGCTCAGTGCGGGCAGGTCGTAGCCACCTTCCATCACAAAGATGATCCGCCCCTCGCAAAGCATGGCGGCGCTGGCCAGCAAACGGCGCACCAGGCGGTCCAAGCCGCCCAGCGTCATCTCCAGGTTGGCCAGTGGATCAGCCCAATGGGCATCAAACCCCGCCGAAACCAGGATCAGTTGCGGCGCAAAGCGCTCCAGCACGGGCAAGCCCACCTGCTCATATACCGTATAGAGGGCTTCATCACCGCTCAGGGCGGGCAGTGGCAGGTTGCAGGTAAAGCCCTTCCCGGCTCCCTGGCCGGTCTCCTGGGTTGCCCCGGTGCCGGGGTACAATGGCGATTGATGCGACGAGATAAAGAGCACCCCAGGGTCGGCGTAAAAGGCGTCCTGGGTGCCGTTGCCATGGTGAACATCAAAGTCCACAATGGCCACACGCGCCAGGCCATGGACCTGCTGGGCCTGGCGCGCCCCCAGCGCGATGTGGTTCAGCAAGCAAAAGCCCATAATGCCTTCGGGCGGGGCATGGTGCCCCGGCGGACGAACGGTTGCCAGGCCATTGGGCGCAGCGCCACTGCACACCGCATCCACCACGGCCAGCACCCCGCCTGCCGCCAAACGCGCCAACCCATAGGACTCTGGAAAAACATAGGTGTCAGCACCGATCATCGCGCCGTTTTCGAGCTGCTCGGTGCGGGCCAGCACCTCCAGGTGGCGCGGCGAATGGACCCGCAACAGTTGTTCTTCGGTAGCGGGCTGGGCCTGGACGCGCAAAAGCTGGCTGGGGATGCCTTCGGCTTCGAACAGGTCCAGCACGGCGTTCAGGCGTCCGGCGTGTTCCGGGTGGCCGCTCAGGGTATGGGTGGCCACGCGTCGGTCAGCAAAAAAGGCAGGTGGCATGGGCTTTTCCTTTCTCTGGGGTTGGGGGTGCGGGCTTTTCGCTGCCCGAAGCGCCACCCCGCTACAAAATACATTGACCTCTTCATTTCCCCAGCTAGAATAAACCGCCGATGGTAAATGAACCAATTAAAGCGCAAAACTAGGAGTTGAAGCATGGATTTTCTGGTAGACAATGCCGCCTTGATCGGTATTGTGGTTTCTCTGGTGGGCCTGGCTTTTGCTGCCTGGACAGCCACCCAGATTCTACAGAAAGATACAGGCAACGAGACCATGCGCCAGATCTCGGACGCCGTTAAGGAGGGCGCGCAAGCATTCTTGCAGCGCGAATATACCTATGTAGGCATTGTTGTGGTGGCCGTGACTTTGCTGTTGCTGGGCCTGAGCTTGCTCTCGGAGGAGTTCAGCACGCTGACCCCCGTGGCCTACGTGGCGGGCGCGCTGAGTTCCGCCCTGGCAGGCTACATCGGCATGAGTATTGCGGTGCGCTCTAATGTGCGAACCACCGCTGCTGCACAGCGCTCGCTGAACGAAGGCTTGCGGGTGTCCTTCTCCAGCGGCGTCGTGATGGGCGTGACTGTGGTTTCGATCTCGCTGCTGGGGCTGAGCATCCTTTATCTGTTCTTTGGTAACGATGAAATCGAAGCCCTGGCGGGTTATGGCTTCGGCGCCACCTCGATTGCTATTTTCGCGCGCGTGGGTGGGGGCATCTTCACCAAAGCGGCAGACGTGGGCGCCGACCTGGTCGGCAAAACAGAAATCGGCCTGCCGGAAGACTCGCCGCGCAACCCGGCGACCATCGCAGACAACGTGGGCGACAACGTGGGCGACGTAGCCGGGATGGGCGCAGACCTTTTCGAGAGCTATTCTGCCAGTATTGTGTCGGCCATCACGCTGGCCACCATCACAGTAGCCACTGCCGAAAGCAACGCCACCGAAGCGGAAACCCTGGGCGATGCAGGCATTGCTTTTGCCTTCCTCATCGCGGCGGTGGGCTTGCTCATCTCGATTGGCGCGACCTTCCTGGTGCGCACTGAGGAAGGCGCCGGGCTCGAAAAGCTGCTGGGCGCGCTACGCCGGGGGTGTGTATGCTGCGACCGGCGGCGTGGCGGTGGCCATCCTGCTGCTGGCGCTGGCGCTGGAACTGGACCTGGCGGTGGTTGTAGCGGCAGTGTTGGGCCTGTCGGGGGGGCGGCCATCGCCTACTTCACCGAGTACTACACCTCCGGCACTGAAAAGCCTACCCAAGGCATTGCCGAGGCCGCGCAGAGCGGCGCGGGCGTGAACCTGATCCGGGGCCTGGCCGTGGGCATGGAAAGCACGGTTGCCCCACTGTTGATCGTGGTGTTTGTCTCGCTCGTCGCTTTCCAGATCACAGAAAATGCGTACCCTGGCGAGGGCCTCTATGGGGTGGCGATTGCCGCCGTGGGGATGCTCTCTACGCTGGGCATCACGCTGGCCTCAGACGCCTACGGCCCGGTGGCAGACAACGCCGGGGGTATTGCGGAAATGGCCGAGTTGCCGAAAGACGTTCGCGAGCGCACGATGCGCTGGATAGCCTGGGCAACACCACCGCCGCCACAGGCAAAGGCTTTGCCATAGGCAGCGCTGCCATGACGGCGCTGGCGCTCATATCGGCCTTTGTAGAAAGTGCCGAAATCGACCTGGTGGACCTGGCCATCACCAACGCGCAAGTGCTGGCCGGGGTGCTCATTGGTGGGATGCTGCCCTTTCTGTTCAGCGCCCGCACCATGAACGCCGTCGGGCGCGCCGCCGGGTCTATCGTGGATGAAGTGCGCCGCCAGGTGCGCGAAAAGCCCGAACTGCTGGACCCCGATAACCACACCGTGCGCCCGGACTATGCGCGTTGTGTGGCCATCAGCACCGAAAGCGCCATCCGTCAGATGATCTTCCCCGGCTTGCTGGCTGTGGGCGTGCCCTTGATCGTGGCGGCGCTGGCCGTGGCAGGCGATGGCAACACCCTGGGCGACTTCGTGACACCCGCCAGCCTGGTCGGGGTGCTGGTGGGGTCGCTGGCCTCGGCTTTTGTGCTGGCTGTGATGATGGCCAACGCGGGCGGCGCGTGGGACAACGCCAAAAAGTATATCGAGGCGGGGAACTACGGCGGCAAGGGATCAGAAGCGCACAAGGCGGCAGTCGTGGGCGACACGGTAGGCGATCCATTCAAGGATACCTCCGGCCCCTCGCTGAACATCCTGATCAAGCTGCTGGCGATTGTCTCGCTGGTGATTGCGCCTTTGCTGGTGCTGGACTCCGAAACGCTTTCGGCCAGCGAAGCCGAAGCCACCGTGCTGGATTTCTATCCCGGGACCGCCGTGATAGAGACGGTCGAAACCACACGCGGCGCCCTGGAAGGCTACCTGGTGGTGCTGGACAACGGCTATCAGGTCTTCATTGACCAGGCAAGCGGCGTAATCATCGAGACGAGCGTGCTGGAAGCCGACGCCGCCAGCGCCGAGGGTGACGACGTCAGTGTGACATCCGAGGATGACACTCCCGCAGCGGAAGCCACCGCAGAACCCACCCCCCGAAGCCACCGGAAGCGGGCACTTCGGGCAACTAGCCGATCTTCACAGGCCAGTGTAACGGGCAATCCGAGCAGGCGGGTTGCCCCGTTTGCTTTTAGGGGGCGGCGGCCAAGCCTGCCGCCACGGCTGCCTTTTGCAGATCGCCCACCAGTTGCCGATAGGCAAGGTCGGCCCGAGCTGGGTCGTGCTGGCGCAAGCGCGTGATGTAGGTCGGTTGGAAGGTGGCCAGCGCACGCACGCCGCCCGGCCCTTGCACCCATTCGCCACGCTGAGCGCTCAGGTCAAAGTCTGCGCCCAGCAACCCTTGCGCGGCTGGCCCTCCCACACACACGAGGACGCGCGGCTTCACCAGGCCCAGCTCGCCATCCAGCCAGGGGCGGCATGCCTGGAGCTCGGTTTTGGTGGGCGGGCGGATGTTATAGGGGTCGGCCTTCTGGCGCGCCACGCACTTATGAATGTTGGTCAGATAAATTTGGGCACGTTGCAAACCGGCTTCCGCCAGCACTGCGTCCAGTTCTTCGCCGGCTGGGCCGCTGTAAATATCCCCGGTGCGGTCGTCTGTGACGCTGGGGCCTTGCCCCACCATCATGAGCGGGCTGTGCGGGTCGCCCTGCCCCCAGACCACCTGCTGGCGTGTGGCATGGAGTCGGCAACGGGTGCACCCCAGCGCTTGCTGGCGCAGGTCCGCCATGGAGGGCGGCGGCAGGGGCGCATCATCCCCAAAGCCGGGCAGCATCAGGTTTGTCATCAGGCTGGCTCCTGTGGGTTGGGCGTCTCCGTCAATCCTAGCAGGCCCATTCCGTTCTGAACAAGGGCGGGCTATACTGAAGCAAGTGAGTCAGGAGTGTCTCTTTGATGAAGTTGCTTGATGCCGCAGTGCGGCAGCTCTTTGAGCACTATACCCTGCCTTTGCCTGCTGCCCACCGCATCACGGCGCCCTCAGCAGCGTATAGTGCGGCGCAAGCCTTGCAGGGAACGGTCTTGCTGCGTGCTCAGGTGCCAGATGCCTTTAATTCGCGCTACCAAGTCCGCTGCGATAGCCCCGCTGCTGCCCAGCACACCGCCGAGCAACTGCTGGGCAGCCAGATCAACCGCCACACTGTCCAAGCGCTCTGGGTCGAGGCCATTCCGCAGGCACAACCCTTGCTCGACCTCTCCATCGCCCTGGATCGCCCGTCTCAGCGGCCCATGCTCCGCGCCAAGCAGTTGCACCGCCCCACCCCGCGTGAAGTAAACCTCCCCATGGACCCGTTGCTGGGCTTTCAGGCCTATCACCAAGTGCAAGTTGCTTCGGAGATGCTGATGCCGCGTGCTCTGTGGGATGCCTTTTTTGCGCTCCTGAGCAACAGCTTTCGCCTGTTCACCGAGCAGGACGCGCTCGAAGTCAACCTGGCGCCGCTGGCGCGGCTCAGCCAGGCTGGTGAAGCCCCGCCGCTGGTGGTGCTGAGCGCTAGTGTGGTGGTGGATGACAATGCGCTCTTCCGGCATGCCGACCTGCTGCGCGATGAAACGCCGGAACAGCACCAGCGGCGGCGGTTGCGCTTTGTGCCGCTGGAAGGGCAAATCGGTTGCCTGGTGAATGGCGCGGGGCTGGCGCTGGCCACCCCTGGACTTGCTCACCCAACTGGGCCAAATCCAGGCCACTCGCCCGGCTAATTTTCTGGATACCGGCGGCGGCGCCGATGCCGAACGCGTGGCCGAGGGGCTGCGCCTGATCCTGAGCCAGCCCAAGCTCAAGGCCATTTTGATCATCATCTTTGGGGGCATCACCCGCTGCGATGATGTGGCGCGCGGCATCCTGGGCGCACTGGAGGTGGTCCAACCGCAATTGCCGTTGGTGGTGCGGCTGGCAGGCACCCGCCAGAGCGCCGGACGGCAGCTACTGCGCGAAAGCGGCCTGCCCAACCTGCATCTGGCCGATACGCTTTATGAAGCTGTGCAGCTGACCGTGCACCTGGCCGAGGGGCGTGCGTGATGGCAATCTTGCTAGACGCCGAAGCGCGGGTGCTGGTGCAGGGCATCACCGGGGAGCAGGGCAGCTACCACACCCGTCTGATGCTGGACTACGGCACACGGATTGTAGGCGGGGTTACGCCGCTCAAAGGTGGCGAATGGGCAGAAGGCAAACCCGTTTTTGACACCGTCCACGCGGCCCGCCAGGCCACTGAAGCGGATTGTTCGGTGGTGTTTGTGCCGGGTGGCCAGGCTGCCTCTGCCATTCTGGAGGCAATTGATGCAGGCATCAGCCTCATCGTCTGCATCACCGAGGGGATTCCACTGCACGATATGCTGCGCGTGCGGGCGGCGCTACGCAACAGTCCGGCGCGGCTCATTGGCCCCAACAGCCCAGGCATCATCACGCCCGGCCAGGCCAACCTGGGCATCATCCCAGCGGATATTGCCCACCCTGGGCACGTGGGCATTGTCTCGCGCAGTGGGTCGCTTTCTTACGAAGTAATCCACGCCCTGAGCGCCAAGGGCATTGGCCAATCAACCTGTGTGGGCATTGGCGCCGACCCCATCATCGGCAGCACCTACGTAGACATCCTGCGCCTCTTCGAAGAAGACCCGCAAACGCGCCAGATCGTGCTGATCGGGGAAATCGGCGGCCAGGAAGAACAACGCGCCGCCGCCTTCATCCGCGACCACCTGACCAAGCCCGTGGTGGCCTACATTGCCGGGGAAGCAGCGCCGCGTGGGGTCATCATGGGCCACGCCGGGGCGTTGGTCGAACACCCTCACGACGAAGCCGCCCAGAAGCGCGAAAAACTGGCCTCTGTGGGGGTGCGGGTTGCCAGCCATCCCGAGGAAATTGCCCGGATGCTCTAGCTGCCAGGGCGCACCCAGTTGAGCAGGGCACTCCCCAGGCGTTGCAGGCTGCCTTTAGGGGCATTGGAAGCCAGGCAAGCCTCGAAGCGCGCTTCCAGGTCCGCCGGGTCAAAGCTCTCGTGTGCGCCAATGGCCACCATCTGGCTGCGGGGCGCCAGACCACCCCAGGGTTCAGCACGTTCAACGCGCGCACGCTTGCCAACCACCTGCACGATGTAACGATGGGCGGGGTCATCCGCCAGGAAAACCACCCCTTTAGCGCGAAAAATGCTGGTCGGCAGGGCATCTAGCGCTTTTTGCAGGGGCCTGAGCGCCAGCGGTGCGGCCTGTTGCCAGCTCCACGGTGGCTAAGACCAAGGCGTGTGGTCGACTGGGCGTGGTCATGGTCGGAAGGGCACCCACTGCATGGACGTGCACATCACGGCCCTGCTGCGCGGCCAGCCGTTCGGGGTCGAAGCTACCCACGCCCAGCACCAGTTCCAGCGGCACGCGGGCAAAGGTCGTCTCCAGCACACGAGCGCGGGGGGCAATGGCTTCAATCCACTCTCGCTTGACCGTGGCGAGTTGCTCCGGCGTCACCAGATCGACCTTGTTCAAAATGAGGATATCCGCCACGGCGATTTGATCGGTGGCCAGCACCGCGTTTTCGCCCTTCAGGCTGCTGAGTTGCTCGGCGTCAATCAGCGTCAGCAGGCTATCCACCCGCACTTGCTGCACCAGTTCCGGCGCCAGAAAGGTCCGCGCCACCTCGAGCGGTTCTGAAACACCGCTGGTTTCGATGAGGATATACTCAGGTTGGGTGGGGCGCGCCAGCAGGTCCAGCACGGATTGCTTGAGGTCGTCGCGGATGGTGCAACAGATGCACCCGTTGGAGAGGTTGACCATGTTCTCCTCCACCCCCACAACCAGCTGGGTATCGATGTTCAGTGCACCAAAATCGTTGACCAGCACGGCCACGCGCAGGCCATGCTCAGCACGCAAAATGTGGTTGAGCAGCGTGGTTTTGCCTGCCCCCAAAAAGCCCCCCAGGATAGTAACGGGAATAACACGCTTCATCAGTGCTTTTGCTCCAGGACTTGCCCCTACAGGCCAGGGGCCGCAATACTGTACAATAGAGTATCCCAACGAGGAAACGTCATGGTCAAACGTAGTTTAATCGCCCTTATGACGCTTTGCATAAGCCTGGCCAGCGTCAGCGGACCAGGGGCCGCCCAGGAGCCCAGCCCTACCCCCGCCGATACGGGCGCGATCTTTGCGCAGGAGGTGGCGTTGCTGTTGCCGGTTGCCCTGCGCTTTTCGGCAGATGTGGCCACAACCCGAACAGACCTCCGCAGCGCCAGCCTGACCGTCTTTCAGCCGGAGGGCGTGCAGGAGGTGTACGAGCTGGACCTCGAAGCGACGGTTGAGAACCTTTCGGTAGATACGCTGCGCCTGACCCTGACCCTTTTGCTGGATGCAGTGCCGCTGCGCCCGTTTGAGCCTGTGAACTACCGTTGGGAAGTGCGGACGCGCGGCCAAGTCGCCTCGGAATGGCTGGGCGAATTCGTGCTGGAACCGCGCATCCGGGCCACCTGGACCGAAGCGGGAGAAGCACCCATCACGCTCCATTACGCGGAACCGGACCTGGCCGCCTTCACCTTGCTGGAAGACCTGCAACGCGCCTACACCCTGCTACAAAACCAGGCCGAAGCAGCCCCCACGGTGCGGTTGGCCATCTTCGGGGTGGAGGACGCGCTGTGCCAGGCGGAAGCAGAAACCAACCGCCTGCACGTCATCAACGCGCCAGAGTTCGATTGCTCGCCCGAAAGCTACGCAGCCTGGCTGGCAGAAGCGGGTGTTCTGCTCGTTCAGCGCCAGAGCCTGGACTTCACCCAGTTGCAGGATCAACTCAACGCCGCGCTGGTGAATGCCTTTTATGCCGAGCGCTGGGCCAGTGCCGCAGCAATCCCAGCCTGGTTCCAGGCCGGCTTAAGCATGCTCTACCGCCCCTTACCCGGTGGCCAGGAACTAGCCATCGCGCGCGCTGCGCAGGAACTCAACAACGCCCCGGCCCTGGCCACGCCGCCCGCGCCGCAGGATGTTCAACGCGCCATCTGGGAAGCCCAGAGCTATCTGATGGTGCTCTACCTGGCGGAGCGCTTTGGCGCCCAGGCCCCCTTTGAACTGGCCGAGGCCCTGACCCGCCGCCCAGACTTTGACGCAACGCTGATGGCCCTCACGAACCTGCCCTTCAGCCAGCTAGAGCGCGATTGGCGCGCCTGGCTGCGTTCCCCGGAGGCCGAACGAGCGGCCCTGTGGACACCCTACCTGCCAACCACGCCCACCCCCACGGCCACGCGCACGCCCTCGCCGCGCTCCAGCACCACGTGGCGGTCGGCGAGGGCCAAGAGCGCCTCGACGTGCTTGTCGATGACCAGGATGGCGAGGCCGTCGCGCTTGAGGCTCTCGAGACAGGCCCAGATCTCGGCGCGGACGAGCGGGGCGAGGCCTTCGGTGCCGTCGTCGAGGATCGAGCAGGCGCGGGTTCGGTCGATGTCAAGGCGCGGCCGATGGCCAGCATCTGCTGCTCGCCACCCGAGAGGTGGCGGCCCAGATGGCGGCGGCGCTCGGC
>JAAUUD010000116.1 GCA_012031655.1 Anaerolineae bacterium
ATGCGGGGTGTTGCATGGCCTCGCCGCCGCTCAGCAGCACCCAGCGCAGGCCCAGCGCGGGCGCTTCGGCGGCCACCTGGTCAATCACGCTCAGGGCCATGTTGCGGCGCGGGTTGCGCCAGATGTCGCAGGTGATGCAACGGCTGTTGCAACCGTCGGTCAGGTAGAGCACCAGCAAAGGCAGGCGATGCAGGCGGTCGCTCAGCAGGTTACGCAGGGCCGGTAGGTGTTGCAGGGGCATGGATCAGGGCAAAAGCGGCAGGGAACGGCGGACCGCCCCCTGCCCAGGGCCACGCTTATTGCGCGCCCGTGATGCCGATGTGGAAGACGACGATGTAATCGCCGCCGGTGCGTTGCTGATAGCTGCTCATCAGGTAGTTGACGGCGCTAAAGCCCAGGTCATAGGCGCTGCTCATGTCGATGTTGATCATGGAATCTGCCGGGCCGCCGGGCAGGGCACGCCCGCGCCGGGTCACGGAATAGCCGCTGAGGCTGCTGCTGCTGCCCCAGCAAAGGTTGGTGCCTGCGTCATCGCAGATGATGTTCTGGCCGTCGTCGCCCACCAGGTAGTTGTAATCCGCATCAATGGCGGACATGAGTGGGTCCAGGCTGTTGGTTTCCGCGATCATGTACACGGTCACCGGCACACCAGAGCTGACGATGTTGGGCGTCAGTAGCACGCTGAAGGGGTCGCCCGCGTTATCAGCACTGGTGACGGCCATCCCTTCGAGGATGAGCAGGAATTCGCCACCCATCCCATTGAAGCCCCCCACCACCAGCGAGATATCGGCAAAGGCATTGCGCGAGCTGTTGCTGAAGAAGAGTTGCGAATTGGTGCCCGCTGCCGGGACGATGCCCGTGGTGGGCAGGTTGGCGCTGTAGGTGGCGGCGTCGGCAGAGTCGTCGTTGCACAGGCCAGTGCGGTCTTCGCCCAGCGCAGCTAGCACGGGGTCAAAGCCGTTGATGCCCAGCACCGTTGCCGTGTAGGAGAAGCCGGTGCGCATCTGCACGACGACAATTTCGGCGCCATCGGTGATGTTGGTGCCGGTGTCGCAGGTCACATCAACCCCATCCGTGCCTACGAAGGTGCCGGCGGGTCCGCTGGTGCCACCGGTGCCCAGGTTCAGGGTCAGCGCAAAGCTACCGGTGCTGGTGCCTTCTTCCAGGCTATAGCGGGTCATGTAAATGAAGTATTCGCCCGTGTCGGGCAGGGAATAGCCAGAGATAAAAGGCGGCGCGGCTTCGGTGAAGTCCGGGTCGTTGGTGATCAGCAATTCATCATTAGGATCAAAGAGACCGACATAAGCGCCCAGGTTGCCGCTGGTCACCACTACAGAAATATCCACAATTTCGCCTGCGGTGCCGTTAAAGCAATACCCAAGGCCATACTCTGTGTTGGTGATGACACCCGCGACCGTCTCGCCATAAGCAATGGGGGAGCAGGTGATAATGCTATCATCCGGCTCTTCGACCGGGGCGCTGGTGGGCAAAGCTGCACCCGGGGTGGGCGCGCCAGGGGGCGAAGCTGCACCCGGGGTGGGCGTCATCTTCTCTGGGTTCAGGACGGGAGTCGGGAGCTGAAAGGGCATTTCGCCATCCATTTGAGCGATCCAGCGATCATCCGGTTGGGCGGGTTGTTCGGCGCCAGAGGCCACCGCAGCAAACCCCATCGAGGCCACGGCAATAATAGCCAGTACGGCTAGCACTGGCATGGACCATTGCACAGACTTCCGTTTCATCAGATTGCTTCTCTCCTCGTAGACTGCATTCGTGCACACTATACACCAGATTTTGCCCGGCAACCTAATCCATCTGGAGAAAAACGTCATTCCCCGTTTCGGTGATGGCGTAGGTGGTGAGGGGGGCGGGTTTTTTGCCTAGTTCCATCAGCTTGCGAGACCAACCCGGCAACCGGATGCCTGCCACGCCGCGCACCCAGTCCAGGTTTTCGCCGCTGCACAGGTCAAATTCGGAGTTGTGCCAGGGGCAGGTGATCGTGTTGCCGTTCAGGGTGCCCCCGCCGAGGGGCAGTGGCATGTGAGTGCAGCGGTTCTGCACCGCGCAGAGGCGGTCCCCTACGCGTGCCACCAGCAAAAGCGTTCCTTCTGCCTCCACCTTGACCAGCTTGCCAACCGGAAAGTCTGCGGAGCTACCGATTCGGATTTGCTTACTCATGCTGCTTCTCCTTTGGGTTTAATCACGTTGAGGCGGAGTATAACATGCAGCCACCCGGTAGGGTGGGCTTAGACCTCGGTATTGAGGTGCAGCGAGTGATGCAGCCTGGCGCGTAGGTCTTCTAGCGGGGCGGGGCTATCCAGCGAAGCGTTGGCCAGCTCCATGGCGGTGATGATGCACAGTGCGGTTGCCGGGTTGATGGCCAGCGGCACGTTGTGCACGTTGCAGATGCGCATCAGGGTTTGAATGTCGGGGTCGTGGGGGTGCTTGCCCAGCGGGTCTATGAAGAAGAACACCGCTTGCACCACTTTCTCGACCACCAGCGAGGCAATCTGAACATCCCCGCCCAGCGGACCAGAGAACATTCGGCGCACGGGCAGGCCCACTTTCTCTTGCAGGATGCCGCCGGTGGTGCCGGTCCCGACGATGTGATATTTGCTGAGGATGCTTTTGTGATCTTTGGCGAAGGCGACCATATCAGCTTTTTTGCCGTCATGGGCAATCATGGCGATGGTCTGGCGTTCCATAAGCTGCGCTTCCTTTCGTGGTGGCGGGTCTCTCCTTTAACTCTACCCCACTCTGGCAGAAACGGCGGAAACCGCTAAACTCAACCTAGCGAACAAGACGGGAGAAGCACACTTTATGGCAACGGCATATGATGTGATTGTGCTGGGGGCTGGCCCCGGCGGATACGTGGCAGCCATCCGCGCCGCCCAACTGGGCCTCAAGACCGCCATTGTGGAAAAAGAGTGGTGGGGCGGCGTGTGCCTGAATGTGGGGTGCATCCCCTCTAAGGCGCTGCTGCGTAACGCGGAACTGGCGCATGTTGTGGTGGAGCGCGCCAAAGAGTTTGGCTTCATCTACGAAGGCGAAGTCAAGCTGGATTATAGTGTGGCCTTCAAGCGCAGCCGCCGCGTGGCAGAAGGCCGCGTGAAGGGCGTCAAGTTCCTGATGAAGAAGAACAACATCGACACCTACGAAGGCTGGGGCACCATTCAGGACCCCAACACCATCCAGGTGCAGCTCAACGACGGCAGCCAGACCGCGCTCACCACCCAGAACCTGATCATCGCGGCAGGCTCGGAAATCCGCATGTTGCCCAATACCCAGGTCAGCGAGCGCGTGATCACCTATCTGGAAGCGATTATGCGCGACCACCTGCCCAGCAGCGTGATCATCGCCGGGGCGGGGGCGATTGGCATGGAATTTGGCTACATCATGCACAACTACCGCGTAGACGTGACCATTGTTGAATACCTGGACCGTGTGTTGCCGCTGGAAGACCCCGAAGTTTCCGCCGAGATGGAAAAGCAATACACCCGCATGGGCGTTAGGGTGCTCACGGGGACGCGAGTGGATGGGGTCGAGGAACTGGCGGACCGGGTGCGCGTGAGCGTGACCACCCCGGATGGCCAACAACAGGTGTTGGAAGCAGACGAACTGTTGCAGGCCATTGGTTTTTTCCCGCGCACGCAGGGCTACGGGCTGGAAAACCTGCCCAACCTGGACCTCACCGAGCGCGGCGCCATCGTGATCGATGACCAGATGCGCACCAACATCCCCGGAGTATACGCCATTGGCGACGTGACCGCCAAGCTGATGCTGGCTCACGTGGCCGAGGCCATGGGCGTAGTGGCCGCAGAGGCCATCGCCGGGCAAGAGACGGTGCATCTGGACTACATCATGATGCCACGGGCCACCTATTGCCAGCCGCAGGTCGCCAGCTTTGGCTACACCGAAGCTCAGGCCCAGGAGCTGGGCCACACCATCAACGTCTCGCGCTTTCCCTTCCAGGCCAATGGCAAGGCGCATGGCCTGGGCGACTATGCCGGGTTCGTCAAGCTCATTTCGGACCAGGAAACCGGGGAAATCCTGGGCGCGCACATGGTCGGCCCGGATGTCACGGAACTGTTGCCGGAACTGGTGCTGGCCCACAATGCAGAACTGACCCCGCACGAGATCGCTTATAGCGTCCATGCCCACCCCACGCTCAGCGAAGCCATCAAAGAGGCGGCGCATGGGCTGGAGGGCCATATGATCAACATGTAGCGCGGGCCGGGGCGGGGCTTTGCTGCACCCGCCCCTTGATTTCGTCTTCTCAGCGCGGGCCGGGCCTGCTATAATGCGGCCATGCAAAGCGACGAGGTCTGGATGCAGCTCGCGCTGGAGGAAGCCCGCCTGGCCCAGGCGCACGGTGATGTGCCCATTGGGGCAATTGCGGTGCTGGATGGGGCGCAGGTCATCGGGCGGGGGCATAACCGCCGCGAAGCCGATGGTGACCCCACCGCCCATGCCGAAATGCTGGCCATCCGGCAGGCAGCGCAACACCTGGGCCATTGGCGCCTGGAGCGCGTAACGCTCTATTGCACGCTGGAACCCTGCGCGATGTGCGCGGGCGCGATGGTGCTGGCGCGGTTGCCTCGCCTGGTCTATGCCGCGCACGACCCCAAAACTGGGGCAGCGGGCAGCTTGCTGAATGTGCTGGACCATCCCCGGCTTAACCATCAGGTGATGGTGCGCTCTGGGGTGCTGCAAGACCTGTGTGCAGCGGAGTTGCGTAGCTTTTTCGCCGCCTTGCGCGCACAGGGAGAAAAGTAAGGTCCTCCCAACTGAATACGTCCACGGAGAGGTGCCAGAGTGGTTGAATGGGGCGGTCTCGAAAACCGTTGTGGCGCTCGACGTCACCGTGGGTTCGAATCCCACCCTCTCCGCCTCCAACCACGCCAGCGGTTCCGTTGGCGTTTTTTTGTGCCTGGTGCTGTTTATTGACAAGCCAAATGGAGATTGATCATGGCCAAAAAACGGACATCACGCTACAAGGGCCAGGGCAAGGCAGCCCGCCAGCGGCAGCAGCAACGCTTCTGGATTGGCGCAGGGGTGTTGCTGGCCCTGCTGGTGAGCGGTGGCGCAGTTTTTAGCCTGCTGAGCACGGTGCCGGAGGTTTCCGCTGAACGGCTGGAGCAGGAAGCCCACCTGGGGGCAGAGGCACCCCGCGTCGAGGTGGTGAAGTATGGCGCCTATGGCTGCCACGCCTGCCGCGCCGTGCATCAGAGCCGCATCATGGAGCGCATTCTGGAAAATTATGGCGATCAGGTCCGCTTTACCTTTCGCAATGTGCCCATCATCCACCGTAATGACCCCCTGGCAGCGGAGGCGGCCCAATGCGCGCTGGACCAGGGCGATGGGACCTTCTGGGCATTCCACAACGGGTTGTATAGCATCTCGGATAGTGCGTATAACGACCTGCGGCGCGGCGCGGACTACGCGGCGCTGGCAGCGGAAAATGGCCTGGATGGTGCGGCCCTCGAAGCCTGCCTGGCGGACAACACCCACGCCCGCACTGTTGATCACTGGGCGGAGGAAGGCGACCGCCAGCGCATCCTGGGGACGCCCACTTTTTTCGTGAATGGCCAGCGCCTGAACAGCGCAGCCCAACTTGAAAGCGCGGTTGTTGCCGCTTTGAATCGCTAAACACAAGGACAGCCCATGAGCGACCCATCTCACCCATCGGAAGTGCATTCCGCGCTGGATGACTCCCCACTGCATGAAGCGGTCAGCGCCCACACCGCCGCACGCATCAACCGCTACCTTTACCTGGCCGTCACGCTGATCATCCTGGGCGGCGTGGGGGCTTTTGTGTGGCTCTCGCGGGAGGAACCCGCGCCGGAGGTCGAACAGGAACGGCTGGAGCGCGAAGCCGTCCGTGGCGCAGCGGATACCCGGGTTGAAGTCATCCAGTATGGGGCCTATGGCTGTGTGACCTGCCGCGCTGAGTACCAGGGGCGGCAGATTGAGCAACTGCTGATGACCTACGAAGGGCAGGTGCGGCTGGTTTTTCGGAATTGGCCGCGCCTGGAGGACAATGACCCCCTGACAGCGGAGGCGGCCCAATGCGCGCTGGACCAGGGCGACGACGCCTTCTGGACCCTGCATGGCGCGCTGTTCAGCCTCTCGCACCGCGAATATCTGGCGCTGGATTCGGTTGACGAAGTGGTGGGGCTGGCTGCGGGTGCCGGGCTGGATACGGACACCCTGCGCGGGTGCCTGGAGACGAATTGGCACCGCCGCACTGTGGAGTTCTGGGAAGAAAACGCAGATGCGCGTAATATTCGTGGGACGCCGACCTTCTTTGTCAACGGGCAGCGTGCCAGCAGCGTTGCCGGGATCGAAGCCATTATCCGTCAGGAACTTGGATTGGAGAGCTAAGCATCATGAACCAGGGCCAATGGGAGCAATTTGTGGCGCAGAAGGACCACTTTTTCCGCACGGACCCGCACTCGCCCCTGCCGCGTGAGGAGCGCGCCAGCTTTGAGGGCCTGCCGTACTATGACTATAACCCCACGCTGGTGCTCACCCTCACTGCCGAGGAGCTTGACCCCAAGCCGGAGATTCAGATGCTCACCAGCACAGGGGATTTGCGCGATTATCAGGTGTGGGGCAAGGTGCACTTCGAGGTCAACGCCGAACCCGTGGAGCTAACGCTGTATTTTAGCCCCTTTAATGGGCATTTCTTCTTGCCGTTTATGGACGCCACCTCGGGCGCCGAGACCTATGGCGCCGGGCGCTACCTGGACCCGCACCCCCTGGGCGATAACCAGTTCTACATTGACTTCAACTTTGCTATGCCCCCTACTGTGCCTACAACCCCAACTATAGCTGCCCCATCCCGCCCCAGGCCAACCGCCTCAAGGTGCGCATTGAGGCCGGGGAAAAGAACCTGCCCGGCTAATAGGCGCGTGGGCCGGGTGGCCCACGGCCACCCCGGCCTGCCTTTTGTGCCAACTGCCCGTGAATTGCCCGCTAAGGTCTGTTACAATGCCTGGCCAAAGCAGACAGGGCAGGAAAGCCGCATGACGACCACCCGCTGGGTAACTTACGAACTCATCTTCTTTGACTGCGACAGCACCCTCTCTACCCTGGAAGGCATCGATGAACTGGCCCGCATGAAAGGCAAAGAAGGCCGTGTCGGTTTGCTGACCAATAAGGCCATGGATGGCGAACTGGACCTGGCCGAAGTCTATGGCAAGCGCCTGCGGGCCATCAACCCCACCCGCGACCAGCTCGAAGCCATCAAGCAACGCTATCTTGAGACCATCGTGGAGGATGCAGCCGAGGTCATCGCGGCCTTGCAGCACATCCAACGTCATGTATACATCATCAGCGGCGGTTTGCTGGATGCCGTGCTCGGTTTTGGCGAGCGGCTGGGCGTCCCACGGGAGCGCATCCGAGCGGTGGAGCTGGAATATAACCAGCTTTCCGGCGAATGGTGGAAGTACTACGACCCCGCCGCCGCGATGCAGCAGCGCTACCTGGAATACAAAGCGGGTCCGCTGACGGTTTCGGCGGGCAAGCCGGAAATCGTGCGCGAACTGGCGGGCGAGACCTGGGGTAAGCGCCTGTTGGTGGGCGATGGCGCCAGCGACCTGGCCACGCGCGGCAACGGGGTGGACCTCTTTGTGGGCTTTGGTGGGGTCGTGACGCGGGCGCGCGTCGAAGCCGAGGCAGACGTGTTCATCTACAGCGCCAGCCTGGCACCGATTTTGCCGTTGGCCACGGGCGCGCATGGCCAGCAATTGCTGCGCCAGACGCCCTACGCGGCGCTTTTTGAAAAGGGCTGGCGCTGGCCCTGGACCCCAAGCAGGTGCGTTTTGGTGAGCCTGCCCTGGGGGCGGCCTTCCGCCAGGAGTTCGCCATCGTATGAGCCGCGTCATCCTGTGTGCTGCGCTGGCGCCAGAGGGCATCGCCCTGCTGGAAAACGCCTCAGATATTCAACTGATCCAACTGCCGCCGGACCCGGCGCAGTTGACACCCCACCTGGCCGGAGCCCAGGCGATCATCAGCGGGGATGATCTACCCATCTCCCAGGCTTTGCTGGACCAGGCCCCCCAGCTTAGCTTAATTGGCCGGGTGGGGGCCTCGCTGGGCAACATCGCCATGGAAGCCGCCACGCGGCGCGGCATCATCGTGATGAACACGCCCGGCGTCGATGCGGTCACCGTGGCGGAGTATACCTTGGGGCTGTTGCTGGCCCTAGTGCGGGATATCGTCCCGGCTCATGCGGCGCTAGCGGCGGGGCGCTTTGACCGTGCGCAGCACAGCGGCGCGCAACTTCAGGGCAAAACGCTGGGCGTCATCGGGTTGGGGCGGGTGGGGCGCGAGGTCGCTCAACGCGCCGCTGCTTTTGGGATGCCCATCCTGGCGGCAGACCCCTATGTGCCCGAAAGCGCGGTTAGCGACCTGCGCGTGAAGCTGGTTGGTGTGGACGAAGTACTCAGCCAGGCGGATATTCTGACCCTGCATACCACGGTGCTACCCAACACCAGCGCGCTGATCAACGTGGCCGCGCTGGCCCGGCTCAAGCCGGGGGCCTGGTTGGTTAATGTGAAGGATGCGCGCCTGATGGACGATAACGCGGTGCTGGCGGCGCTGCAAAGCGGCCATCTGAGTGGCCTGGCCGCCGATGTGCTGGCGGCAGACTCGCCGCTGGTGGGTCACCCGCGCGTGGTGCATACCCTGCGCATGCGCGACAACACCCACGAAGCGCGCCAGGATTCCAGCCGCCTGATTGCCCAGCAAGTGCTGGACGCCCTGCGCGGGCAGGATTACCGCAACGCCGTGAACCTGCCTTTTATGTCCGGTCACGAGTTCGAGCGCCTCCAGCCCCAGTTGCACCTGGCAGAGCGCATCGGCGCCTTGCAACATGCGCTGGGCCAGGCGGCGCCGATTCAGCGTGTTTCGATTGATGTGCGCGGCGAAGAAATGCAGGACCTCATCAAGCCGCTGACGGTGGGCATCCTGCGCGGTTTGCTGGCCCCGGCGCTGGGGGAGCAGGTGGTCAACTACATTAATGCGCCCGTGCTGGCTGCCGAACGCGGGATTCACGTCACGCAGACCAAAGGGCTGCACCTGAAGGACTATCCCAATCTGCTCTCCTGCCAGGTGCATTGGAGCAACGGCAGCGAAATTGTCATCGCCGGGGCGCTTTTTAACCAGACCGAGCCCCGCATCGTGCAGGTGGACCGCTACCGCACCGACTTTACGCCCGAAGGGGTGCTGCTGGTCATGGGCAGCTACGACGTCCCCGGCGTCATTGGACGGGTGGGGACCTTTATGGCAGAGCATGGCATCAATATTGCGAGTTGGCGCACCAGCCGCGCCGAAAAAGGCGGCAATACCCTGAGCGTCATCGCCGTGGACGAGCCACTGGACGCCGCCACCCTGACCGCCCTGCGGGAGCAGGAGTTCGTGCGGCATTTACGCCAGTTGTTGTTCATCTAAAGACCATCAGCGAGGGGGAAAAATCCAGTGAAGAAGGGCTTGATTGTGCTGCTGAGCGCGGTGTTGCTGGGCCTGGCCGGCGCTCCGCGCCCAGGAAGCCATGCCGCACCGCCTGGTGTACCTGAACGATGCTGAAGAACTGACCGTGCTGGAACGCCCCACAGGCGAGCCACGCTCCCTGGCCGCGCTGGCGAACGGTCGGGACAACGCCTATAGCCTGCTGCCCGCACCGGGGGGCGAGCATCTGGCGGTCTTCGTGCGGGGGCTGGACCCCGCGCCCGCCAGG